>JAUHWU010000120.1 GCA_030427065.1 Gammaproteobacteria bacterium
CATCATTACCCACCAGGCCGCGATGGCAGCGAACCGGGGTGTCAATCCGCCTGTCACGTCACTGCGCCAGGCCGGGTGTACTATTGCGCTGGGTACCGACAACAACGATAACGATATGCTGCATGTCATGAAAACGGCGATATCAATGGAAAGAATTCAGCGCCAGGATGAAATTCCCGGCACCCTGCCACAGCCGGAGGACATGCTGTGGGATGCCGCCCGTGGTGGTGCCCAGGCAATTAACCAGGCAGCCAGCCTGGGGTCACTGGAAGTGGGTAAAAAAGCAGACCTGATTGTGCTGGATATGATGAAGCCGCACCTGATTCCTTCCGGTCGCGTGTTATCAGTATGGATTCATAACGGTCAGCCTTCAGATATTGAAACCGTCATGGTGAATGGAAAATTCATCATGCGTGACCACAGGATTCTCACCGTGGATGAAGAAGCCATTATGGAAGAAGCCTACCGTGTCAATGAACGGGTGTGGGGAAGAATACTGCGCAATGGGCCGCTGGATCTGCCGCGTTTGTAAGGGCAGCCAGCCGGATCGCGATCACGCGATCATGTGATAATGGATGCAGAGACTTAAAATTTGTATCTTGTAGAAAATACGACACTGTTGAACCAGGCAAAATTATAGACATCATCAGAGTCCACGCCGCCTTCAAGAGTACGCACACCGGCGCCAATTTCCCAGTTTGGATTCACTGTGTAGTCGACTCGCACACCCAGGTCGATGGCGCGTCCGGGGCCGCCGGCCAGTGCATCCATATCGGCATTCAGGTGCCAGCGCTCACCGAGGCGATAACGGGCAGCCAGGTAGAACAGGGGCACTACTCCCAGGTCGTCATCGTTGGCCGTGACCTGGCCCTGGCGTAATTTGATTTCGGCATCGCGAATCTTCAGGGTGCCGCCAAGCCACAGGTCCAGATTGTCGTTTTCAATCATGTGGTAGCGGTAGGAAACGCGCCAGGAATTGAATTTGTAACTGGCTTCCACGGCCTCGCCAGACTGAAACTGTGTGCCGGCAAAACTGACATCGGACTTTAGAATATTGCTTTCAGTATAGGACAGGGGCGCCAACAGGACTCTGAAGCCATGCTTGTCGTTGATGTCCCAGAGCAGATTGAAACGCGCTAACAACCAGGGACCACTGCCGGCAATATCATCCAGGGCAAAGCGGGTACCCAGATTGTCGTTGGGGATTTGCACATCGTTGCGGGACTGCCAGCTGGCGCCGAATTCCGTTTCCATAACGACCTTGCGCCCATCACTTTGAGCCAGTGACAGCTGACTTGCCGAGACAAGAATCAGGGAGAAGGTAAGGCTAAAAAAAGGTCGCAGGGATTTTGTGGGGCGCATCTCAATGCATCTCATTTATAGCAGACGCTCGTGATACGTTTCAAATCAGCATATGGATTTTGCCAAAGCCACAGCCTGTGACTTTGGCAATGTCAGTAAGCCAGTATTGCCTACCAGATTTTCACCCGTTCTTCGGGTGGCAGATACAAGGCATCACCGGGCTGCACATCAAAAGCAGAGTAGAACTCCGGCACATTGCGAACCGGGCCGTTGGCTCTGAATTTTGATGGTGAATGTGGATCCGTCCCCACCTGGTTGCGCAGCGCTTCGTCCCGGGATAAGGCCTGCCAGACCTGGGCGAAACCAATGAACACACGCTGATCCGGGCTAAAGCCATCCAGTACCGGTGCGTCTGCTCCGTCCAGAGCCATATGATAGGCCTTTAGGGCAATGCTGATGCCGCCCAGGTCACCGATGTTTTCACCCAGGGTAAATTCACCATTAACATTCAGGTCGTCAAATACCTGGAAGCTGTTGTACTGATCAATTAACTGGCGGGTGCGGGCCTCGAACTCGCTATGGTCCTGATCTGTCCACCAGTTACGCAGCACACCATCACCATCAAAGCTGCTGCCGGAATCATCGAAGCCATGACCGATTTCATGGCCTATCACCGCACCAATACCACCATAATTAACAGCATCATCCGCATTCATATCGAAAAAGGGCGGCTGCAGAATGGCTGCCGGGAACACAATTTCGTTCAGTGGCGGATTGTAATAGGCATTCACGGTTTGCGGGGTCATGGCCCATTCATGCTTTTCTACCGGGGACTTTTGTTTTTCCAGTTTCTCTTCATACTGAAACAGGGCAGAACGCTGCAGGTTGCCAAACAGATCATCGGGCTCTATGACCAGCGAGCTGTAATCTTTCCACTCATCCGGATAGCCGATCTTGACGGTGAACTTGGACAGTTTATCCAGCGCCTGCACACGGGTTTCCTCGCTCATCCAGTCCAGCTCACGAATACTGACTTCATAGGCATCCAGCAGATTTTGCACCAGCACTTCCATACGCTGTTTTGCCTCGGGCGGAAAAAATTCACTGACATAAACCTGGCCAATAGCTTCTCCCAGATGTGAGTTAACCAGCGACACGGCGCGCCGCCAATCGGGTCGCTGCTCTTCCTGGCCACGCATCACTGTGCCATAAAAATCAAAATTTGCCTGATCAAGTTCAGTGGTCAGGCGATCTGCTGTGGCATTGATCAATCCCCATTGCAGAAAGATCTTCCAGGTTGCCATGTCAGTCTCTGTAATGATGCTGTCCAGCGCTTTCATATAATCCACCTGGGTGACCACCAGATTATCCAGATCAGTGAGCTGGGCTTCTTCAAGAAAACCGGGCCAGTCGAAGTTGGGCATCAGCTCATTCAGCGTCTCTACCGGATAACTGTTATAAAGCAGATTGTCATCGCGGGTGTCTTCCTTGAGCATATGTTCTGCCGCCAGACGGGTTTCCAGCGCCATGATGGTCCCGGCATTGGCTGCGCCGTTATCGATTCCTGCGAGCTCAAACATGGTGGCAATATGGTCAATGTATTTCTCGCGAATATCGCGGGAAGCTTCGTCGTCATTAAAATAATACTCACGGTCAGGCAGCCCGAGACCACCCTGCCAGGTGTGAATCATATAGCGGTTGGGGTCCTTGAAATCCACATACTGGTCAACATTGAAGGGCGTGCCATAGCCATATTTATTGGCATAGGCAAAGTAGCGCGCCAGCTGAGCAGGTGTTTCCAGTGCCGAAATTTTCTGCATCTCATCCAGTAAAGGCTCAAGACCCCTGTTGTTGCGATCCGCCACATTGAGATAGGAATTATAAAGATCGCCTACTTTTTGCTCCTCCGAGCCTTTGGCAAAGTTGCCTTGCGCCGCCGCCTGGATCAGAGACAGGACATTTTCTTCCGACTGGTCGCGCAGTATGTCAAAAGCACCCCAGCGGGTCTTGTCTGCCGGAATGGTGTTTTCTTCAAGCCAGCTGCCGTTAACGTACTGATAGAAGTCATCCCCGGGTTTGACAGAAGTGTCCATGTTTTCAAGAAAGATGCCTGATGTCCGCATGGCTGTGGATGATGAGGCGGAATCCGACGCCAATTCAGTACTCACAGAAGCAGATTGATCAGCCGGGTCGGGTGAACATGCCGACAGCAGTAAAGAAAACAGGAAAGTAAGGAATAAACAGTCAACTGGTCTTTTCATAAGTGGGCCATCAGATAAAAATTAGCAATGGGGAAAGCTTAGCATAATTTTTATAAGGGATTCTCTGGCAGACATTGTTTATGCCAATGCTTGAGTTCACTACGACACATTCCGCGCGCTGTCGCTTTCAGCTATCATACTGTCGGTTTGTTTACGCGGGATCTGAATTTTTCCTTGCACCGGTATATAAATAACAAGATTTGGGAAGTTATATGTCTGATTTACCAGTACTGATTGTCGGCGGCGGTATCGGCGGTCTGAGTTGCGCCTTGACCCTGCATCAAATTGGTGTGCCCTGTGTTGTGTTTGAATCTGTCGCCGAAATCAAGCCACTTGGCGTAGGCATTAACATCCAGCCCAACGCGGTTCGCGAACTTTACGAACTGGGATTTGGCGTGGATGCACTGGATGAGATTGGCCTGCAAACCCGGGAATGGGCTCTGGTTGGCCTGAACGGCAATGATGTCTATTCCGAGCCCCGAGGTTTGGCAGCGGGCTACCATTGGCCGCAATATTCCGTCCACCGGGGGAAATTGCAAATGATGCTTTACCAGGCTGCGCTGGAACGCCTTGGAAAAGACTGCATCCATACTGGCATGAAGGTTACCGGTTACAGAAATGACGCCGACGACCAAGGTATAACGGCGCAACTGGAAGACAGAAAAGGTAACAAATCTTCTGTTCAGGGATCGCTACTGATCGCTGCTGATGGTCTGCATTCTGCTGTGCGTCAGCAAATGCATCCCGGGCAGCCGCCAATCCAGTGGGGAGGGGCCATCATGTGGCGCGGGGTTACCCGGGCCAAACCGATTCGAACCGGAGCCTCTTTCGTGGGTTTTGGAACACACAGACATCGCGTAGTGTTTTATCCCATATCAGCGGCTGATCCGGTTACCGGTCTTGCTGATATTAACTGGATTGCCGAAATTACCGTGGACAACTCCGCTGGCTGGACCCAGGGTGACTGGAACAAGAAGGTTGAGCATGAAGATTTTTTGCATCATTTCGAAGCGTGGAACTACGACTGGATCAATATTCCGGAAATGTTAAAGGCAGCCGACGAAGTCTTTGAATATCCGATGATTGATCGAGATCCCGTCCCGACCTGGGTTGATGGCTGTGCCGTATTACTGGGTGATGCGGCTCATGTGATGTACCCCACGGGTTCCAATGGCGCCAGTCAGGCCATTGTCGATGCCCGTGTGCTTGGGGCTGCCATGCTGGAACATGGTGTCACTCCCGCAGCGTTGCAGGCTTTCGATGCACAGCTGTGCGCAGAAATTTCACAGCTTGTCCTGCGTAATCGTGGTGCAGGGCCGTTTGGATTATTAAATCTGCTGGATGAGCGATGCGGTGGTGTTTTCGAAAATATTGATGATGTTATTCCCCGCTCCGAGCGAGATGAATTCATGCAGGGGTATAAAAACGCCGCAGGCTTTGCAGCCGACAAACTTAACGCAGCGCCAGATACTATTCCTGCGGGCGCAAAAGTAACAAGCCCGGAATCTGTTATGCAATAAATCAGATCACAAAAATAAATAGAAAAAAGGGAAAAAAGGAATAAACAAGGGTACAGATTTATTTTTTAAAATATGAAAAATAAATCTGTCCCCTTTTTTTCAGGCTTGCTTTACCACTTGCTGATCAATGCTGCCAAACAAGAGTGTATCTTCGGGGTATATCACTCGCATACAGACACGATCACCAAACTTCATAAAGGCCGTTTCTGGCACCCCTTGATCAACGATTTCAATGCCGCGTCTTTCCGCGATACAGGTAGAGCCAATCTCACGAAAGTTATCGTTGGACACAGTACCCGAGCCGATTATTGTGCCGGCACAAAGTGATCGTGTGGCAGCAGCGTGGGCGACCAGTTCATGAAAGCCGACTTCCATCGCGGCGCCATTGGGATTACCAAAGCGTGTGCCGTTCCAGTCGACGTTCATATCCAGATGGAGCCGGCCATCACTCCAGCTATCACCTGCTTCATCCGGGGTAATAGCCAATGGAGCCATTGAGCAGGCGGGTTTTGCCTGAATCCAGCCAAAGCCGGTTTTCATTTCTACCGGGGCAAGAGTTCTTAATGACCAGTCATTAATCTGAACCAATAACTTGATATGTGCCATGGCGTCTTCTGCGGTGGTACCCATCGGAACCTCATCGACAATGACGCCAAATTCGCCTTCAAAATCGATGCCGTCCTCCTCACTCATATAAGGAATGTCATCGTGAGGGCCAAAAAACTGATGGGACATGCCCTGATACATCAGTGGTTTATCGTACTCGAGAGGCGGAAGTTTAAAGGCCTCCTGCATTAATCTGCCATGGCTGGGAAAAGCCGAGCCATCCAGCCATTGCCAGGCGCGCGGTAGCGGTGCTGCAAAGTGCAAATGTTCAGTTGAACCGCCTTCACCTGCTTCAAGTCGCTGTGCCAATGGCAGACATTCCTGCTGCGTTGCCTCCCAGTTTTCAATGGCCTGTTGCAGGGTTTGGATGGAATCAGGAGTCAGATATCGACTGCCGTCGATGGACACGACGACAAGTTTGCCGTCTGGTGAATTGCTTGCGATGGTCGCCAGTTTCATAACAGTCTCATATTAAAGCTTACAGATCAGGTGAGAAGTTTTTTTAATTATTATTAATCAGATAGATTGCTGTGTCCGTCATTCATCAAAAATTGCTACGGCGCGAGTCCAGCCGGCGGAAGCCCCTTTGATTTTATGCGGGAAACAACTGACCGTGAATCCGGACGCAGGCAGTACTTCAAGATTATGTAATTTTTCCAGATGACAATAACCAATATCTTTTCCCGCCTTGTGACCTTCCCAGATTATTGAAGTGTCTCCGGTTTGCTTTACTTTTTCGGCAGTATAGGAAAAAGGCGCATCCCAGGACCAGGCATCTGTTCCGGTAACCTTGATGCCACGCTCAAGCAAATACATGGTGGCTTCATAACCCATGCCACAACCGATATTAACGAAATCGGGATTACCAAGCGCTTTTCCTGCCGCAGTATTTATCAGCACGATATCCATAGGTTGCAGTTCAACATTGATTCGTTTCAGCTCGTCTTCCACTTCTTGCGCAGTAACCACATGGCCATCAGGAAAGTGACGAAAGTCCAGCTTTATACCGGGACGAAAGCACCAGTCCAGAGGAACTTCATCAATGGTCATGGCGGGTTTGCCGCCATCCATGGTGGGGTGAAAGTGCCAGGGGGCATCAAGATGGGTGCCGTTATGGGTAGTCAGTTTGACCGTTTCGGCCGCGGCGAATCCTTCCCCGCCGGGGTATTGATCGGCCTCTACTCCAGGGAAAAATATCTGGGCTTCGCTGACTGTCTCAGCATGATTCTGGTAAGTAATCTCCGGACGCATGAAGGGCGGATCACTGATGACATCGTTTTCGAGATAGATGGAAAGGTCAACAAATCTACGTGGCATGGTAACTCCCCAAACTGTTTTGCTATTTTGTGTGTGTGCCCAGAGTGTCGGCAAACCAGTCGGCAATATAATCGCAGCCAAATGACATATTGTCTGCACCGACGTGCTCCACACCACCTTCGCGCTCGGTAAAAATCCTTAACTGACGGTTGGGTGAATTCACCAGCTGGTCATAACTTTGATGGGCATAGTCGACACTGATCTGTCGGTCATGGGCCCCATGGGTCACCAGGAATGGCACCTTGATCTTATCCATAATGCCATTAAGCGTCATGCCTTTGGCCTTTTCCAGGAATTCATCCATGTCCTTGCAGCCAAATACCCACATGACATGATTCCAGTAGTGAGGCACGGGGTTTTCACCTTCGCGATTTAGACGTTTTTGCTGCACTTCTGCCCAGTTATGGTTGGCGCCCCAAACAGCCCCTGAGGCAAAGCGTGGTTCAAAGGCAACGGCGCGCGGGGCAAAATGTCCGCCCAGGGAAATGCCGGTCATGCCGATGTGATCCTTGTTGACAAAATCCTGTTGTTCAAGCCAGTCTACCCAGGCGGATGCCCATTCTTCGCTGGCATAGGTGGCAGGCAGGTTTTGCAATCGCAAGGCTTCACCGGTTCCCGGCTGGTCTACACAAAGGCAGCTTATACCGCGTTTCGCCAGAGCCTGGGGAAAACCGCCCAGCCAAAGCATTTCCTTGCAGCTGTCCAGCCCATTGCAATAAATAACAACAGGGCGAGGACCTGCACCTTCACCAAGGGTGAGGTAGGCTGATAATTGTTTGCCATCGGCATAGGGAATCTCGACGCGTTTAACATCGTCATGAACATAGGTGGTGCCTTTCGAAAAAGCATTGACTCCTTTTTGGTAGGTTTCCATGCGTCCGGGATGGCCCAGTCCCTGCATGCGCTCGGCAGTAACATAATAAATGCTGGCACGTTTGAGCTTGTTGCCGGCTGAGAACAGGCGACCCTGATCTTCATCTTCCTGTGCCAGTGCGCTGAGCTTGTCGGCCATTTTGACCCATTCTTCCAGAAATTGGGGGGTACCGGCATCTGCGCCATTATTGGCGGCGGCCTTGAGAGGCTCGCACATGTCGATTATTTCGCCAATCTTGCCACCATTTTCCAGCGCGATGGAAATGGACAGGTTCCAGATATAGTTCGGGAAATATTCAAATAACGCCATTTTGGTAAAGCCTCTAAATTTAATTTGCTGTCTTTTTTTAATGCTGCCAATACTGTTAATGCAATGTTGCTAAATTGGTTCTGCGGTGACTTTGAACATTTCGCCAGTTGCCTGGGCATTATTTATGAGCGGGCCTTCACCAATTTGCCCCTTACAGATAGCCACTGAAGATTCCACAATGTAGCGGCAGCGTTCCTCACGACGTTTCATAAAAGCGCTGAAGGCCTCATTTACCGAGTCTTGGTTACTTAACTCTTCGGCCAAAACCAGGCTGTCTTCAATTGCCATGCCGGCGCCTTGTCCAAGGTGGGGAGTGGTAGCGTGCGCAGCATCACCAATCAGGATGGTATTGCCCTTGTACCAGTCTCCTTCCAGCATGAGCCAGCTCAGCGGTTTGTAGACAACTTCTTCATCGACTGTAATTTGTTTGGCATATTCGGCAATAAGAGGAGGCGCATTTTTGAGCTTGTCTCGCATGGCCTGTGCAATGCCTTCGGTTGGATACCTTGGGTTACCAGGTTCCGGTGTGGTCACATACATATACATGAGTTCTTCGGACAGCGGCACCAGGCCGGTACCAATAGGTCCCTCATAAACGCAAATCGAATCCATGTCTGATGGACGCTTGAAGTTGTAGCGCCATACGCCCTGACCGGCAAATTCGGGTGCAGGGGCTTCGGGAAAAATCATCTCCCGTACTTGTGAGTTGACACCGTCAGCACCAATCACCAGATCAAAGTGGGCGCTG
>JAUHWU010000121.1 GCA_030427065.1 Gammaproteobacteria bacterium
GGATGCCGCCCGTGATGCGGAAAAGATTATTGATCGCGGTGTGGAAAATTACGAAGAGAAACAGAAAACCCTGGGCATTGTTTCTACCTTGAGAAATTTTCGCCAGAAAGCCGAGCAGATTCGCGATACTGAATTTGAAAAGGCAGTCAAATCCCTGGAGAAAGGGGAAGCACCGGAAAAAGTTCTGGCCAATCTTGCTCGCTTGCTGACCAACAAGCTGATCCATGCGCCCAGTGTGCAGATGAAAAAAGCCAGCGTTGATGGTCGCAGTGAATTGATTCAGTTAGCAGAGGAGCTGTTTGAACTGGAAGCCAGTAATGAAGAGGTTAATGAGTTTGATCCGGAAGATGAGAAGAATACGAAAGGCTGAAGGGTAAAACCAGAGACAAGAGACAAGAGACAAGAAAAACATGTAGGTCGGATAAGGTCTGCAAGACCGCATCCGACGAGATGAAAAACAGATAGCATGCAGGTCGGATAAGGCCGACAAGGCTGCTATCCGACAAGAACATAATAAAAAGACCAGAAATTTATAAAAAGAAAAGCAAAAGAATCACCACTAACCCCATTGAGCAGTTATGAACCCTTCGATCATTAGTAAACTGGAAACCCTGCAGGAACGTTATGAGGAGCTGGAAGCCTTGTTGAGTGATGCGCAGGTAATTACTGACCAGGAAAAGTTCAGGAATTTTTCCAAGGAATATGCGGAGCTGGAACCAATCGTGCAGTGTTTTGGTAAATACCAGTTGGCACAGTCCAATCTGGAAGAAGCAAAACAACTGCAAAAAGACACTGATCCCGACGTTCGTGAAATGGCCGAAGAGGAAATGTTGTCATCCCAGGATCAGCTTGAAGCGCTGGATATTGAACTGCAGAAACTCCTGCTGCCTAAAGACCCCAAGGACAGTTGCAATGTGTTTCTTGAAATTCGTGCCGGCACCGGTGGCGATGAAGCCGCAATATTTTCCGGTGATTTATTTCGTATGTATTCGCGTTATGCCGAAAGTCAGGGGTGGAAAATGGAAGTCATTAACGAACGTCTTGGCGAGCATGGTGGATACAAGGAAATAATTGCGCGGGTCGAAGGTAAAAATGTTTATGGACAGCTCAAGTTTGAATCCGGCGCTCACCGTGTGCAACGCGTACCGGAAACGGAAACCCAGGGCAGAGTGCATACCTCAGCCTGCACCGTTGCCGTCATGCCGGAAGTCGATGATGTGGAAGCCATAGAAATTAACAAGGGTGATCTTCGCGTGGACACTTTTCGTGCCAGCGGCGCTGGTGGACAGCATGTGAATAAAACCGACTCCGCCATCCGACTTACCCATATTCCTTCGGGCATTGTGGTGGAGTGTCAGGATGAACGCTCCCAGCACAAGAATCGTGCCCGGGCCATGTCCCTGTTGCAGGCCAAACTGATGAATGCTGCAGAGGCTCAGCAGCACCAGGAACAATCCGATGCCCGTCGTAACCTGGTAGGCAGTGGCGATCGCTCGGAAAAAATCAGAACCTATAATTATCCGGATGGCCGTATCACGGATCACCGCATAAATCTGAAATTAAACCGTCTGGCAGATGTCATGGCTGGTGATATCGGTGAGATCATCCAGTCATTGATTACTGAAAACCAGGCAGACCAGTTAGCCGAGATGTCTGGTTAAGGAACCTCTGATTAAGTCTAGTATGTCTCTGCGAGGATCTGAACCGCTGCGATGCCAGGCGCAGTCCAACGCCCATAGCGTCACTATTAGCAAGGGCTGCAACAACGCAGCGTGGCGGTTCAGGCCCCGCCCTGCGGGGCCTTCAGGCAGCACGCGCTACTGCGTTGACCTTTCTTGACAGGTGGTCGACATGCCTGCGAAAGTTCGCCTTGTCTCGTACACTGCCTGAAGGCCAGAGACACACTAGACTTAATCAGAGGTTCCTTAAAACTGTTTACAGGATTACTAACGGCCAGCACTATGGCAACAATCAAACAACTGATCATGGATGGTGAAAGTGCGTTGGCTGATAGTGAGAGTGCCAGGCTTGATGCCGAGCTGTTGCTGGGGGTGGCCATTAACAGGCCCAGAACCTGGCTGTATACCTGGCCCGATCATATTCCGGCTTTACCCGAGCAGCATCTTTATCTGGAGTTGATCAGACGTCGCCAGGCAGGTGAGCCGGTTGCCTACATGACTGGTCGAAAAGAGTTCTGGGATCTGCAGTTGAAGATCAATCATGATGTACTTATTCCCCGGCCCGATACAGAGCTGCTGGTGGAAGTCGCACTGAATAAACTCCCCGTGAATGAAAGTGTTAGCGTAGCGGATCTGGGCACTGGTTCGGGCGCTATTGCTCTGGCGTTGGCGTCCAGCCGAGCCGGCTGGCACGTGTCCGCCACGGATGAGTCTGAGAAAGCACTGGATCTGGCGCGGGAAAATGCCGGCATACTGGATATAACAAATGTCTCATTTTTTCAGGGCAGCTGGCTGGCGCCCCTGGCCGGACAAACCTATGATGCCATTCTCAGTAATCCGCCATATATAGACGAGCATGATCCTCACCTGCAACGCGGTGATGTTCGCTTTGAGCCAATAACTGCGCTGGTTTCGGAAGATAACGGTCTTGCAGATATTCAGCACATCGTCAGTAACAGTCCATCCTTTCTCAAATCTTCAGGCTGGCTCATGCTCGAACATGGCTATCAGCAGGGTGAACAGGTCAGGCAGTTGTTTGCATCGTTCAGTTATAGTGAGATAGAGACGCTCAGGGATCTTGCTGGACATGAGCGAATAACTATGGGGCGGATAAAAGATAAAGGATAAAGGAAGGGTAGAGAGACAAGAGGCAAGAGGCAAGAGGCAAGAGGCAAGCAAGATAAAGGAAAAAGGATAAAGGATAAAGGTGAGAAGATTCCAAGAGGCGGGCTAAAATGGTCCCTTGCTGGTGGGCAGGTTTTATTGAGAATGGTTTTGTGAAAATACATAGTAGATACCCAGTGATACATATGAAATCAACAAAGGCGCTTGCTTGTCTCTTGTCTCTTGCCTCTTGCATCCGGGGTTTTTAATGAATAACGACCAACTTCTTCGTTACAGCCGCCAAATCATGTTGCCGCAGATGGATATTGCCGGGCAGCAGGCTTTGCTGGATGCCACAGTGCTGATCGTCGGGCTTGGCGGACTGGGGTGTCCGGCGGCTATGTATCTGGCGAGCAGTGGTGTCGGGCATCTTATTCTGGCAGATGATGATGACGTGGATTTGAGCAACCTGCAGCGACAAATTGCACATATGACCGAAAGTGTTGGCAAGAGCAAGGTGGTGTCGGCGTCGGATACCTTAAATAAACTCAATGATGGTGTAAAAGTGACTGCGTTGAAGCAACGTCTTGAAGGCGATGCTCTGGAGCAGGTAGTAAGGAATGTTGATGTTGTTCTCGACTGCACTGATAACTTTTCCAGTCGCTTTGCAATCAATGCTGCCACGGTGAAACAGGGTGTTGCTCTGGTTTCCGGTGCGGCTATCCGGATGGAAGGGCAGTTATGCGTTTTTGATAATCGTCGCGATGACAGTCCCTGCTATCAATGCCTGCATCAGGAAGGCGATGATCAGGCCTTAAGTTGTTCAGAAAACGGGGTTATGGCTCCTCTTGTGGGTATTATCGGATCGCTTCAGGCGATGGAAGCAATCAAGTTAATCACTGGTATCGGCACCCCGTTAACAGGACGCCTGCTGTTTCTGGATGCCAATTCCATGCAGTTCAGAGAAATGAAACTTAATAAAAAGCCTGGCTGCCCCTGCTGTGGTTAGTTTCTCAAGCGCCATTTTATCTGCGTCAGATAACCTTACATTCCATTTCTGGGGAAGCTTGAAATCGTCTCTTGTTATCTTCAGATTACTCAATAATCCGGATTTATAATCCCGTTGCAATCAAACTGTATCAACCTGATCCGGGAATAAATTTAGTGGGCCAATTGTGGATAAAAAACATGAACCTGGTACCGAAGAAAACAGCTTATACTGGATTGGAAAATTTCTTTAACGACAGTTTTTTAATGGTGGTTTTCCCAGTTCAGACTATTGCCTGAAACCTGTCTGGATGCAGAAAGCATTGCCGTGGACATCAAAAGGAATGATGACAATTATACGGTCAAGGCTGATTTTTCGGTGTCAAGAAGTCTGATATTAGTGTGTCCATAGAAGACAATATCCTGACGATTTCTGCAGAACACAAGGATTAAGCAGAAGAAAAGGACAAGGGGCGGGTTATTCGCCAGGAGCGTCGTTATGGCAAGTATGCCCGGAGTTTTTATCTTGGGAAAAATGTTGATAAAAGCAAGATCAAGACTGAATTTGACAATGGCGTATTGACTCTTTCGGTTCCCAAGGGAGATGTGGCACCTGCAAGTAAACAGATACCCATCAGGTAACACTGATGACTCGGGCAAAGACAGCAAACAGGTCTTTGCCCGGTTTTTGTCTGGCTATATTTGACCTTGAGAACGTGGCCTGCAAGAATTGGCGGATCAAGTCTTTATCCATGCCCATATTTATTTTTATCAGGAGCAATAATGAGTCGTTTGCTACAAAAATCTATCGCCGCCATCACTTTGTTTTGCCTGTCTATAGCCCTCACAATAACATCCAGTACAGCAAGTGCTGCGGACTCCACAGGAACCCAGTCCTATACCCTGACCCGACAGTATGGCAGCGTGCTGTTTCGTGTCATGCAGCAGGACTATCTGAATCTGGTGGGACGCTTTGATAATTATTCCGCAACCCTGGAAATGGATTTTGAGGATCTGAGTAATTCAAGACTTACCGCAACGGTTCAGATGGGCAGTCTTTCCATGGCCGATAGTGATGTCGTGGAAACCCTGGTTAACAGCAGTGCCTGGTTTAATGCCTCTTTGTACCCGGAAGCTACCTTTACCACGACCAGTGTCGAGGTCACCGGAGAAAATAGCGCGGATTTCCATGGCGAGCTGAATTTCATTGGTGTTACCAAGCCCTGGACTCTGCATGTGCAGTTCTTCGGTGGGGCTGATGGAAAGCTAACGGGCAGCAGTATTGGTATGCTGGCAATCGGCAGTTTCGACAGGACCGATTTTGGGATGGATCAGTACTTGAATATGGCGAAAGAACTGGTCAGTATAGAAGTGAACGCCAAGTTTAATCGTGACTAGGAAGTCTCCCTAAAATAATTTATTTACCAAGCAGTAAATTAATCAGTTTAATACAGGAAGTACTATGAAAAATCTAATCAGGTTATTATGTCTGGGCTCAGTCATTGCCCTGGTTTCATGTTCATGGGTCAAGCTTACTGCCGAAGGTGAGAATGTCGCTATTCTAACTTCCGCAGAAGTCGCCAATTGCACGAGAACTGGAACTACTACAGTAGAAGTGCTTGACCGCGCCTTGCTGGAAAGGAACGATGAGAAAGTAGCCAGGGAATTAAGAATTTTGGCACGCAACAGGGCAGCCGATAGAGGCGATGCGATTGTTCCTTCTACCCCTGTAGTAGACGGAGAGCAGACTTTTATTATTTATCGTTGCAGAGACTGATTTAATCTCGCTCTCTGAGATTACTTTTTTCTGCTGAACCAGAGCAGTGGCAGAAATGCGCCAAGAATAAATACTGGCAAGTGAAAGACCACCATCAGTACCCACGACAGTAAAAGACTGCCGCCCAGGGTGAACCAGAACAGCTTCCACGAGCCGAAAATTTTATTCAGGTCCATTTGAGCCGATTGTTCTTTATCTATCAATTCCAGCGGTCTGCCACAGTGAAGGCAGTAATTGGCATGATCAGGGTAGTTTTGCTGGCATTGCTTACATATTTTCATATCATGACTTCCGGCTTTTGGTTATGATACGCACCAATTTAGTCAACAACATACAAATAAATAAAAAGAGCGGTACGGTAGTACATTTGTGACAACTGAAAACATCGATTCAATTCCAGCCACTGTCTCCCCTGGCAGTGAAGAAAAAGTTAAATTTAAAGACTTCGATCTCCCGGAAGAACTACTCAAGGCAGTAGATGACCTGGGGTTTGAATTCTGTACGCCTATTCAGGCACAAAGTCTCAAGGTGACTCTTGAGGGTCATGATGTCACCGGCAAAGCCCAGACCGGTACCGGCAAGACCGCTGCTTTTCTCTCAACCATTATTAATGATCTGCTGAAAAATCCCATCGAAGAAGAACGTTTTGTGGGCGAACCGCGTGCGCTCATTATTGCGCCAACCAGAGAGCTGGTCATGCAGATTGCCAAGGATGCTGTTGCCCTGACAAAGTATGCCAACCTCAATGTCACGACTCTGGTCGGTGGTATCGATTATCAAAAACAGCAACGGGAACTGGAAAACAATATCGTGGATATCGTTGCAGCAACACCGGGAAGACTTCTGGACTTTGTCAGGAATAAAAATATTGATCTAAGCATGGTGGAACTGCTGGTGCTTGATGAGGCAGACCGTATGCTGGACATGGGCTTCATTCCCCAGGTGCGTCAGGTAGTTGCGGCGACGCCAAAAAAAGAATTTCGCCAGACCATGTTGTTCAGTGCCACATTCACCGAAGACATTATGGAGCTGGCCAATCGCTGGGCAGTTAACCCGGTTAAAATTGAAGTGGAATCACAGCAGCTCACGACAGACAATGTGAATCAGCTGGTGTATCTGGTCACTACAGACCAGAAATACAGCCTGCTCTATAACCTGATTCAAAGTGAGGCAGGAGAGCGGGTAATCGTCTTTACCAATCGCCGTGATCAGGCCAGACGCCTGGCTGATAATCTTCATCGCAATGACGTCAGTGTGGGTTTGTTGTCTGGCGAAATTTCACAGCCCAGGCGGGTGCGCACTCTGGAAGAATTTAAAAACGATACCATTCAGGTACTGGTAGCTACCGATGTGGCTGGCCGTGGCCTGCACATCGATGAGATATCCCACGTGGTGAATTTCAACTTACCTGAAGAAGCAGAAGATTATGTGCATCGTATCGGGCGTACAGGTCGTGCCGGGTTGTTGGGTACTTCGATCAGTTTCGCTGATGAGGATGAGTCTTTTCTGTTACCTGGTATTGAAGAAACCATCGGCATGAAACTGCCATGTGAGCATCCCCCGGAAGAATTACTGGCCAAACCGCCGGCTTTTTCACGCCCTTCCAAATTCAAACAGGAAGGTAGCAAGCATGGTGGTAAAGGTGACAGGGGTGGTGACAGGGGTATTGACAGAAAGGGTGGCGGCAGGCCAAGACGTCACTAAACACTGGTCAACTAGGCTGATAAACTTCCCGGGCCAGGCTTCCAAACGAAGCTCCCAAACGAAGCTCCCAAACGAAGCTCTCAAACGAAGCTCTCAAACGAAGCTCTCAAACAAAGCTCCAAAAGAACCTTTCAAAAGAAACTATGCTGGAGTTTTGTTATTTGGCGCCGGCTTTTTTCAGGATTTTAGCGTATTCCGCGGAATTTCTATGTTCTGAAACAATGTTCAGAATGGTTTTTCCGTGCATATCAGCTTCGTTCAGATTTCGATCGGCGGCCACAAAAAACTGGATAAAACGTGAAAAAGCCTCGGGAACCATACCGCGATAAGCCTTCTGCAGAATATGAAAATCTGGCGCCTCATCCTGTGAGGTATCCAGTTCCAGAAAGGATTGTACCCGCTCATCACTCCACCATTCGTCACGGACTGCTGGCTGGGTTCTGTCGGCACCGGTTTTTTTTTCTGCTTTCATTTTATAATTCTCGCGATTACTGTCTTATTCTCTAACTACTGAGTTTTTCTTTCAGCAATTGGTTAACCTGGGCCGGATTCGCCTTGCCCTGGGAAGCTTTCATGATCTGGCCGACAAAGAAGCCAATCACCTGTTCCTTGCCTTCTTTAAACTGCTGCACCTGGGCCGGATTGTTGGCGATCACTTCATCCACCATTTTTTCGATGGCGCCACTATCAGTTACCTGTTTCAGGCCTTTGCTTTCAATAATACTATCAGCATCACCTTCACCTGCCAGCATGGCTTCAAACACAGTCTTGGCAATCTTGGACGAAATGGTGTTGTCCTTGATACGTTTGATAAGACCCGCCAGGGCATCTGTGCTGATCGGGCTCTGGGAAATAGAGATTTCATCCTTGTTCAGGCTGGCCTGCAGGTCACCCATGACCCAGTTGGCTGAGAGTTTGGCATCACCACATGCTTGCGCCACTTCCTCGAAGTAGTTAGCCGTAGCCAGATCACTGGACAATACCATGGCGTCATATTCACTAAGCGCATACTCATCCTGGAAACGCTGCTTCTTGATATCCGGCAGTTCCGGTAACGTGGCCCGAACTGACTCAATGTAGGCATCATCAATAACGATGGGCAGCAGATCCGGCTCAGGAAAGTAGCGATAGTCGTTAGCCACTTCCTTGCTGCGCATGGAGCGGGTTTCGTTTTTCTCCGCATCATAGAGGCGGGTTTCCTGCTCAATTTGACCGCCATCCTCGATGATGTCTATCTGGCGTTCCACTTCAATATTGATGGCTTTTTCCACAAAACGGAAAGAGTTGATGTTCTTGATTTCGGTACGGTTACCCAGTTCGGTGGTGCCCCTGGGACGAACCGATACGTTGGCATCGCAGCGCATTGAGCCCTGTGACATATCACCGTCGGAAATTCCCAGGTACAAAATGATGGAATGCAGTTTCTTCAGGTAAGCGACGGCTTCCCTGGCATTTCTTAAATCCGGTTCAGACACAATTTCCAGCAAAGGCGTGCCTGCACGGTTCAGATCGATACCGGTCTTGCCATGAAAATCCTCATGCAAGGATTTACCGGCGTCTTCTTCCATGTGGGCACGGGTAACACCAATGGTTCTCTGTGTGCCATCTTCCATGTCGATGACCAGTTGGCCTTTGCCTACTGTCGGAAAATCCAGCTGAGAGGTCTGATA
>JAUHWU010000261.1 GCA_030427065.1 Gammaproteobacteria bacterium
AAATGTTCAGTCGATGGGCAAGATTCTGGTGGGTTTTTGCGCTGATCGGGCTGGGCTGCCTTTACTATCACTCATTTATTGACCTGATTTATGGAAACTACCAGAAGCCACCCTTCAGCTATGGTGGAATCGATTACATGCTGCTGCAAAAAGCCGCCTTCATCGTCGCGGCCCTCATGCTTGCCGACAAGCTTGAGTGCTTTGATTGGCCGCGACTGGCCTGGATCGCCCGCCTCTCCTTTCCCATGTATTTCCTGCACGGGTATTTTATCTTTGTGTTTTATGAAACCGGTCTGGTGGATGTGCTGCTCGACCTAACCGGCAGTTCAGTGCTGGCTTCGCTGATAAACCTGGTGCTAGTGCTGGGACTGACTATCGGCCTGGCCGCCATGTTAAAAAAATCGTTGGGAAAATATAGCCGCGCGTTTATTGGCGGGTAAGCACCTCTGCTAGTCCTGCCCTTCAATGGGTGCAACACCTCTGGGCTGTCCGGTATCGGCGTTGCCTTCCAGTGACAGGCGGGCGCCGCTGCGGATCAGGGCGGTATCCGGTGGTCCCTGGAAAAAGCGATAGCCCTCGCGGGTGTCTCTCCAGGCAGAGGGGCCTGCGGCGATTTTGCCGGCGGCAAGAGTGGCGTCCTTGATGCGGCTGACCAGGGCTTCGTATTGGGGATTACCCTGGCGCAATCCGGTGAAACTGCCGAGGTCGGAACTGGCGACGAACACCACATCCACCTGCTCAAGGGCAGCGACCTGATGCACAATTTCCACGCCGGCGGGACTTTCAATCAGGGCCACAATCATGATGTTGTCGTTGGCGACTTCCCGGTAATTACTGCCCCACAGCGCGCCATATTGACCATTGCCCTGACTGCGCTTGCCGATGGGCGGATACTTGGCAAATGTGATGGCGTTACTGATTTTTTCCACGGTGTCGACCATGGGCACGATGATCCCGAGCGCGCCAATGTCCAACGCTTTCTGGATGTCCCCTTCGCTGTCAGTGGGCACGCGGATAAACGGAATGGCGGGACCGGGACAGGCACGGATCATGGTAGCGACTTCGGAATAGGTTAACGGACTGTGCTGCATCTCTATCCAGAGAAAGTCGAAACCGGAGTCGGCCATGGCGCAGTAGATATTGACATCGGCGCTGGTGACCGTGCCGCCGACAACCTGACGCCCTGCCGCCAGTTTATGTTTGACGGTGTTGAAGTGGTCAGGATCGTCTGGTTGGGCTAGCGTGATTGTTGACTGGACGAGCAAAAAGAGAATGCTGATTATCAGGGTGGAGTGGCGCAGTGTTTGGTGAAGCTTTTTTAGCCTGGTCATGGGTTTGTCCTGTTGGGCCCGGAAATTGATTCTGCCGTAGAAATGCAAGTCAGCGCAATTATATGTTCGGATTCAGATCGAAGTTTATAGGCCTCGCTGCCGACGCTAAACCCCCCAAAATATTTTTTGGAACATATTGTATTTTTAAAAATTAGGCATATGATTCTCATCGCATCACAACTGGTGATGTCTTTTTTTTGGAGTTATCTTAATGAAGAAAACAACTACCACCAAACCTGCTGCTGCCAAACCTGCTGCCAAAAAACCTGCTGCAAAGCCGGCCAAACCAGCAAAGCGCAAGTAGTCAGAGCGTAGTTAAAAAGAAGTAAGAATTACAAAAGCCGGGATCCTGAAAAGGGTCCCGGTTTTTT
>JAUHWU010000122.1 GCA_030427065.1 Gammaproteobacteria bacterium
GCCTATATTACCCGGATCAACGTTAACTGCGGAAGAGTGGTGCGAGCGTCGCTTACTGCAGCGTATTCATCGCTATACCATTGACTCTCATCGGGAAAGTATCAAGCCGGTATCCCTGCAGGCCTATATGGAGTTTCTGTTTCGCCACCATGAAGTTCGGGATCTGGCGCTGGAGTCAGAGGTAGCCATGCCTGCGACTCATGAAACCTTAGCCAGAGTGTTACAAAAACTCGATGGCATCAGTGCGCCAGCCTCTGCCTGGGAAAGCGATATCCTGCCCGGCAGGCTGCCAGGCTATGATCCTGCATTGCTCGACATGTTATGTCTGAGTGGCCGTGTTAGCTGGGGTAAGTTCTTCCCTCCAGCACAGGCCAGTCAGCATGGTCAAAGAAATAAAGTGCATTCGCCTGGCATGGATGAAGTTTCGGCAGCCCGACCACGGGCAGGGCCGGTCAAGAGTACGCCTGTTAACCTGGTGCAACGGGACAACCTGTCCTTATGGAGTAATCTGATCCTGGATGATGGCGCAGTGCCGAAAGCAATGAGCAGTGATGCCGAGGAGATCATGGTGTTGTTGGCGAATAAAGGCGCGAGTTTCTTTCTTGATATTGTGCGGGAAACCGGCCTGCTAAAAACCCGGGCGGAAAATGCTCTGGCCGAGCTGGTCAGTCTTGGTGTTGTAACCAGTGACAGTTTCAGCGGCATGCGCGCTTTGCTCAGTGTAAAAGGCAAAAAAAGCAGGAAAGGACGGGATGGGAAAACACGGCGTTCTCTCTATGAGATTGAGGATGCCGGTCGCTGGACGCTGATCTCACAGCCGGTAGTTGATGGCAAGGAAGAGCCGGAGCGAGGTAAAGAGATGGACGATGAGTTACTGGAAAAACTTGTCAGTATTTACCTGCAACGCTGGGGGGTCATAAGCAGGAAGGTTCTCGAGCAGGAAAATTATTCGCCCCCATGGCGGGTGTTATTGCTCAAACTGCGGCGCATGGAATTACAGGGTCGTGTCAGGGGAGGGCGTTTTATTGCGGGTATCGGTGGTGAGCAGTTTGCGTTGCCTGAAATGGTCAAAACGTTAAGACAATGTGCTGCTGACATCAGGCAACAGGCTGAAGACACCGTCACCCGCAGGGTTATAAACGGCACTGACCCCCTGAATCTGATTGGCGTTATTTTGCCCGGCAGGAAAATAGCCAGACTGGCGAAAAACCGAATTCTATTTGAAAATGGTTTGCCAGTTGCTGTGCTGGAAAAAGATGATGTCAATCTACTCAGACCCTGCCTGGATAATGAATTGGTGTTATATCGACAAACCCTGCTAAACAGGCATTATAGTGTCCATTTGCGATCCTATCTGGGAAGGTAGCCGGTAACAGCCTGGAACAGATGAAGAGAATCAGGTGTATCCAGGGCTGACAGAAAAGAAATATAAATTTAATAAACACCAGGCTTGAGATGCCACACTGGAAAACAAACTCGATAATATTTTAAAAACTGAAATTTTTTTTAATTAAATCATGGGATAAGGTGTGCCATAATAATACGTTGTGCACTTTCCAGTGTTTGGGAAAGAGATTTTTCAAGCAACGCCTTGGCACAATAAAAAGCTGGAAGCAGGCCTGAGATGTTTAGGCCTGACTATACTGATAAAAATACGGACACAGTGAAGTGTCACCTGGCATCTTATATTGGCAGCAGTAATCAATTTATTTCCGTAAAAGCCGAGAACGATGGAAAGGGTGGAAAAAGCAGGAATGATAAACAGGAATTCCAGATGAGAAGCCAGGATAGAGAACAGTCAAAAGATTTGAATATTGATCAAATCGAGCTGAAAGGGTTTTCTCGCAGCCTGACTGAAATTGAGTTTTTGCTGCTGATCCTTGTCATCCTGTATATAGTTGTTCCAGGCACGACAGTAACCGCCGAGCCTTTCTGGATGACGCTTTCCATGCTCGCCTATGCTGTCTTCGTGCTTGGCTTTAATTATGTCAATCTCGATACTCCCCAATATGCCTGGAAACTTGCCATAGAAACCTGGGTAATGATTATTTTTATCACCTGGATATTGTGGAACACCGGCACTATCCATAGTCCCTTGTTGAATCTTTACCTGCTGGTAGTTATCTCCAGTGCAATTACTCTGGACAAGATAACGACGACTCTTGAAATTATTCTGATCTTTGCCGTCTATGTTTTTCTCGGTGCCAAAAGCGGCATTGAATATGACATGGCAGGATTCAGTGAAACCATGGTTTATTTCTCGCCTTTTGTTCTGGTTGCCTATATCACTACCATGCTGGCCTCCGATGTTCACTACGGCAAGATGATGTTCAAAGCCTTGTCTGAAACAGACGAGATGACAGACCTGCTGAACAAGCGTTCTTTTATACCCATGTTTAACAAGGCCGCTGAAGTAGCGATGAAATATAACCAGCCATTGTCTGTCATGATGATTGATGCGGACAACCTGAAGGAGGTTAACGACAAGTTCGGTCATAAAGCGGGCGACAAGCTAATCGTTACCATTGCCGGTACCATTGAAGACTGCCTGCGTACCTCGGACATTATTTGCCGCTATGGTGGCGATGAATTTGTGGCACTGCTACCGCAATTACAAGCCACACGTGCCAAGGAAACCGGAGAGCGTCTGCGAAGTGCGGTGGAAAACACGTCTTTTGATGCTGATGGTAAGAAAATTAAATCGACAGTGAGCATTGGTATAGCTACCTATCCGGATGAAGTCGGTAATGTTTTTGAACTTCTTGAAAAGGCTGATGAAGCACTCTACGAATGTAAGCGCACAGGTCGTAATCGGGTCACCAGCTATTCCTCTGCGCAAGTTGCATCCAGTGTTGAGCATGTCTCAAGCGCCAAGTTATATGAAGTGAAGCAGGGTGGCTCCAGAAAAACGGATAAAACCTGAGTCCCTAACCGGTCATTTCCAGCAACACCTTCAGTGCCCCTTTTTTATTAGCCCGGGCTATTGCCCGGGTTGCATCGGCGAGTGGAAAAATATCCTGGGTCAGCCCCGCTGGATTAATTGCCCCACAAGCAAGAAGTGCCACTGCCTTGTCCATCGGGCCGCAGCGCGAGCCCAGCAGAGTGATTTCATTGACTACGAGAGGGGCCGGATTAAACGCCAGATTGCCTTTATAAGTAGATTTCAGCACCAGAGTACCGCGCGGTGCCGTTAACTGCACCGCTGTGGCAAATCCCGAGGGATTTCCGGTGGCTTCAACCACCACCGGAAATTTAAGGTCAGGTGGTGAAGTACAGAAAGAGATATTATCCAGACCCGGTAATTCAAGCCGTTCCGGGTGATGACCAAGCAGCGTTACTTCCAGTCCCGCCTGCGCAAGGCTCAAGGTAATCAATAAACCAAGCTTGCCATCGCCAATCACCAGCACACCTTCGTGCCGGGAAAAATCAACCTGCTCCTGAATTTCCAGCGCAGCTGCCAGCGGTTCAGCATAAACAGCAAGGTTGTCATCAAGAGAGTCGGGCACTATGACCAGATTTTCCTCGGGTGTGGTGAGGTACTCGGCAAAGGCGCCATCCTTGCCATGAATGCCGAGAGCGGATCGCTTGATACAGTGATGGGGGTTCCCGGCCAGACACATTGCGCATTGATGGCAGCTGCTGTTGATATCAGACACGACGCGTTTGCCAATCAATGAGCGCCTGGGGGCCTGCTCGACAATACCGACAAACTCGTGGCCGAGTGTGCCGGTAAAAGGATAATAACCTCGAATGATTTCCAGATCGGTATTACAGATACCTGCTTTAGTCAGGCGGACCAGTACTTCACCGGCTTTCGCTTCGGGTTTGGCAACTGTTTTTAGAGCAAGAGACGCGCCGTCCCACTGTAATGCCTTCATCGTTTTCATAGAACTCCCGGTTAATCGGCCAGATAAATCGTGGGGTCAGGAGGCTAATCGTAGTAAACTGGCCTTTATATTGATAGCCTGATAGGACTAAGGTTCCCTAATAAAGTAAACTCTTTCCATGAAAAAAGCAGACTCCCTGACGGGAAAAATCACGAAAAATGTTGCACTGGCAGGTGTCCAGGATCGTACCACAGTGAATAAAATTGCTGAGCCCGGAAGAAAAGCCGGTGCTGCTTCAGCCCATCGCGACCATGTAGATGCGATCAACCAGATCTTTGCCGAACTGGAGCTTGCCTATCATAACCAGTATCACAAGGCTTATGCCCAGGAAGGCAGTATCGGGCTGGCCAAAAAATACTGGCTGGAATGTCTGGCGCATTTCTCTCCCGAGATTATTCTCCGGGCTACGCGCACGGTTGTGACCTCTCAGGAGTACCTGCCTTCAATAGCCAGCATTGTACATGCCTGCGAGGAGGCCATGAGCGGTCTTGGTCTACCGGCTGCCTGCGCCGCCTATGTTGAAGCCTGCTGTGCTGCCAATCCCAAGGCGGAGCAGGTATGGTCGCATCCTGCAGTCTATCTTGCCGGAAAAGCGACAGGGTGGTTTGAACTGGCCAATAAAAGCGAGACACAAATTTTCCCGCGCTTCGAAAAAAATTATCGCGGCTTGTGCCAGCGCGTGTTGCATGGGGAAACGCTTGTTATTGAAAGGCCTGAAGCCTTGCCGGAACAGATTTCAAGGACGCTGACACTGGAAGAGAATAAAGCCAGAATGGCGCAGTTGAGGGAGCAGCTTAAAACGTCCTCGTAATACTTTCTCCTCAAATTTCATCTTCAGGTTCAGGTATGCCGGGGGTGATGGTGATTTCCATCTACAGACTGAAATCACCAGGGTCAGTTTCATCGCAAGATCACGCTAATTTTTTGTATTTCAGCCTGGTGGGTTCTTGATCGCCTTTGCGTTTCTTGAAGTCTTCCTCGTAGTCGGAATAGTTTCCTTCGTGAAAAACCACTTCACTGTTCCCTTCAAAGGCAAGAATATGCGTTGCGATGCGATCCAGAAACCAGCGGTCATGGGAAACAACAATAACGGTTCCCGGAAAGGCCAACAGGCCTTCTTCCAGCGCCCTTAAGGTTTCCACATCAAGATCATTGGTGGGTTCATCAAGTAACAGGACGTTGGCGCCACGCTTTAACAACTTGGCCAGATGAACGCGATTGCGCTCTCCGCCAGACAGATTTTTCACAAATTGCTGCTGGTCAGTCCCTTTGAAGTTAAAACGACTGACATAGGCACGCGATGCTATCTCGTAGTTGCCAATGGTCATATTATCCAGACCATCGGAAATTTCCTGCCACACGGTGTTGTCACCATTCAGTGAATCCCGGCTTTGATCCACATAAGCCATGTCGACAGTTTCTCCCAGAGTGATATCGCCACTGTCAGGTTGTTCCTGGCCAACGAGCATACGCAGGAAGGTGGTTTTACCCGCACCATTACCGCCGATAATGCCGACAATAGCACCGCGTGGAATAGAAAAGTTCAGATCATTAATCAGCGTTGTGCCATCAAAGCCCTTGCTGACATGGTTTACCTCCACGACCTTTTCACCCAGGCGTGGTCCGGGCGGAATATACAGTTCAAGGGTTTCGTTGCGGTTTTGGAAATCCTTTGAGCTAAGCTCCTCGAAGCGTGCCAGTCTGGCCTTGCTCTTGGCCTGTCTGCCTTTGGGATTTTGTCGTACCCATTCCAGTTCCGCCTTGACGGTTTTTGCCAGTGATGCCTGCTGTTTGGATTCTACTTCCAGGCGTGCTTCCTTGGCCGCCAGCCAGTCACTGTAATTGCCCTCGTAGGGAATGCCGTGCCCGCGGTCAAGCTCCAGAATCCAGCCGGCTGCATGATCAAGAAAATAGCGATCATGGGTAATGGCGACAACCGTCCCCGGGTATTCCTGCAAGAATCTTTCCAGCCAGGCAACACTCATGGCGTCAAGATGGTTGGTAGGTTCATCCAGTAACAACATGTCAGGCTTTGACAATAATAGCCGGCACAGCGCGACACGACGTTTTTCACCACCGGAGAGGGTTTTTACGTCAGCATCCCAGGGAGGGAGGCGTAGCGCGTCCGCCGCAATTTCCAGCGTTCTGTCAGCATCCCAGCCATTACAGGCATCGATAGCGCCCTGTAATTCACCCTGTCTTTCCAGCAGGGTATTCATTTCATCATCGCTCATGGGTTCAGCAAACTTGTCACTGATGGCATTAAACTCGTCTATCAGATCCTTGATTTCACGGATGCCATCTTCCACGTTACCTTTAACATCCTTGTTTTCATCGAGATTGGGTTCCTGGGGAAGGTAGCCAATTTTAAGATCGGGCTGAGGTCTGGCTTCACCATGAATATCCGTGTCGATGCCTGCCATGATGCGTAGCAGGGTAGATTTTCCAGCACCATTAAGTCCCAATACGCCGATTTTGGCGCCGGGAAAGAATGACAGGGATATATCCTTGAGGATTTCGCGTTTTGGCGGGACAACTTTCCCTACACGATTCATTGTGTATACAAACTGAGCCATAAATCAGGTTTCCTGGTACATCAAGACATTGAAACGAATGAAGAAACTGGTGCCAGGGAGCCTATAAACAAGTATCAACAACTTCAGGCTTGCACAGACCCCCGGTATTTTTATTTAACAGCTTCTTTTTTAAGGTAGAATACCCATCCGCAATAATACTATAGCCCCTCGAGTGGAGAAAGATGTTAGATAAGCAAATGAAGTTGGCCGGATTTGATGATGAACTGTTATCCATAATACAGAAGGAAGCAAGGCGTCAGGAAGAGCATATTGAACTAATCGCTTCAGAAAATTATACCAGCCCGCGCGTGCTTGAAGCCCAGGGTAGTATTCTGACCAACAAGTATGCCGAAGGTTATCCCGCAAAGCGTTACTACGGTGGTTGTGAATATGTCGATATGGTGGAAACCCTGGCTATCGAAAGAGCAAAGACATTATTCGGTGCGGGTTATGCCAATGTTCAGCCTCACTCCGGATCACAGGCCAATGCGGCTGTTTATATGGCGCTGATGGAACCCGGCGATACCTTCATGGGGATGAGTCTGGCCGATGGCGGCCATTTGACCCATGGAGCCTCGGTCAACTTTTCAGGGCGTATCTACAATGCGATTCAGTATGGGCTAAAGGCCGAAACCGGCGAGATTGACTATGATCAGGTGAATGATCTGGCCCTGCAGCACAAACCGAAAGTTATCTGGGCAGGATTTTCAGCCTATTCCCGCGTTGTTGACTGGCAGCGTATGCGGGAAATTGCCGATAAAGTCGGTGCCTATTTCGTCGTGGACATGGCTCATGTGTCCGGGCTAATAGCTGCCGGTGTTTACCCCAGTCCGGTCAATATCGCCCATGTGGTCACATCAACAACGCATAAAACACTGCGCGGTCCCCGTGGCGGGATTATCCTGGCCCAGGAAGATGAAGAGCTTAACAAACGCCTGAATTTTGCCGTATTCCCCGAGAGCCAGGGTGGTCCGCTGATGCATGTTATTGCCGCCAAGGCAGTGTGCTTCAAGGAAGCCATGTCAGAGGAATTTGTGGAATACCAGAAGCAAACGCTTAAAAACGCCAGGACTATGGCGTCCGTGTTTATGGAACGTGGTTTCAAAATTGTTTCTAACGGCACAGACGATCATCTGTTTTTATTGAGTCTGGTTGATAAAGATGTGACAGGCAAGGAAGCCGATGCTGCTCTTGGTCGTGCCAATATCACTGTGAACAAGAACGCCGTTCCCAATGACCCGAGACCGCCGTTTGTAACAAGTGGTATCAGGATTGGCAGTCCGGCTGTAACAACAAGAGGCTTTGCAGAAGCAGAGGTAACCCGGTTGGTGCACTGGATATGTGATATTCTCGAAGATATCAATAATGAAGCACTGATTGACTCTGTGAAGCAGCAGGTCGTAGAGCTTTGTCGTCGCTTCCCGGTCTATGCCGAACTTTCCTAAGAATCGCTTATGCACTGTCCATTTTGCAATGCCATAGATACCAAAGTAATTGACTCGCGTCTGGTGGGAGAGGGAAATCAGGTAAGACGTCGGCGTGAGTGTATTACCTGTGAAGAAAGATTTACCACTTTTGAGTCGGCGGAATTGTTAATGCCGCGCCTGATAAAACAAAATGGAAGTCGAGAGCCGTTCAATGAAGACAAACTTCGCTTTGGTTTTCTAAAAGCACTGGAAAAAAGACCGGTCAGTACAGAGCTGGTTGAAAACTCAATCAATCATATCAAACATGAATTGCGTGCAACCGGTGAGCGTGAAGTGGCTACTAAACTGGTTGGTGAAAAAGTCATGAATGAATTGAAAAAGCTCGATGAAGTGGCCTATGTTCGCTTTGCTTCTGTCTATCGAAGCTTCAAGGACCTGAACGAATTCAGGCAGGAAATTGACCGGATTTCACAGGAAGGAGAAGCTTCCGGATCCGATACTAGCGCAGACTGAGTCTCTGGCCGAGCGGAACAGCCTGTAGGCAATCCGCGCAATTAAATACATTCCCTGATTATGATCGACGCAGATATTACCTACATGCAACGCTGCCTGGAACTTGCTCGAATGGGCAAGTACAGTGCGCGTCCCAATCCTGCTGTGGGCT
>JAUHWU010000123.1 GCA_030427065.1 Gammaproteobacteria bacterium
TATCAAGCTGCTTATCGTCGGCGGTCATGTTCCAGCCAGCATAAAAGCCAGAGCCAGCAATCAGATCATTGTTACCGGTTTTTTGGCCGACATTGAACCACTGTTTAATGACGTCAGAATTTCCATAGCCCCGCTACGCTATGGCGCCGGAGTAAAGGGGAAAATCAATTCCAGCATGTCTTTTGGAGTGCCGATGGTGGTTTCGCCCATTGCCGCCGAGGGTATGAATCTGAAACATGAAAAAGACATTCTTATCGCAGAGCAGCCGGAGGAATTTGCCACAGAAATTCTGCGCCTGTATAGCGACCATGAGTTGTGGCAAGCGCTGTCAGAAGCGGGTAAACACAATATTGATGAGCATTTTTCCTTTGCTACGGCTGACGCGCAGCTAAGAGCGGTGTTGACGCAGTAAAGCCTATTGCGCTTGTGCTGCGTTTTCCTTCCTGTCCGAGCCTGGCAGATCCAGCGGGACAGGATGATTCCAGGAGCCACTCTCTACCTGAAACCAGAAATACAAAATTGAGAGTATGCCCAGGCTAAGCCCGGTGACCACGCCGGCATCAATAATACCGCGCCAGGGTTGCGGTGTTATTCGTAACAACATCACCAGAGCGATAATGGCTGAGGTTACCGTGATTGATACGATTTTTCGTTTACGTGTCGCATGGATATAACCCATGCAAAATAGCGGAGCCAACAGCGCCAATACCGGATGAGAGGACTCTGTGCTGGTGCGCAGGTATCTGGCCCGGGCAATAACCCGCGGTGCGAACGCACGATGAAAACCCTTGTAGCCTTCAGCCCATGCCATCCACAAAACAAACACCACCAACACCAGCCATTGCAGCGGTGTAAGAGAATATTCTGTCATTTCAGCGATACGCGGGCTGAGCCTGACCACGGCAAAGGAAATGAAAGTGATGACACCGGCGATACCCCAGTAAAAACCCAGAAGACGCAATTTAATATCCTAAGATGAATACAACATGATGAATTAGGCCGGCATTGTAACAAAGTTAAGGGGAAAGGCAGGAGCAAAAAAAGCACCAAAAAAGCGCACTAACAACATCGGCAATAATGATAATTTCCACCTATTTAAGTGCCGGGAATCACGAGGTTCATGTAAACTGCTTTTTGTTATAATCGAAAATCTTTCCAGTCAGCCAATGGCCACATTGCGCCGGAGTTGTAAATGACAATTAAACTTGCCGTAGTCATGGACCCTATCAAGTCCATAAATTTCAAGAAAGATACAACACTGGCCATGATGAATGCCGCGCAAAAAAAAGGCTGGCAACTGTTCTACATTGAACAGGATGGTTTATATCTCGAAGATGGCAAGGCCATGGCGATCATGCAGGATCTGAGTGTAAAAATGGATCCGCAGAATTTCTACACACTTGGTCCCCAAAGTCGCCAGTCACTGGCAACGGTTGATGTCATCCTGATGCGCAAGGATCCGCCCTTTAACCGCGAATTCATTTACAGCACCTACATTCTGGAACAGGCAGAACGCGAAGGCGTGCTCGTGGTGAATAAGCCGCAGGCCCTCCGGGACTTTAATGAAAAAGTCAGCGCCACCCTGTTTCCCCAATGTTGCACGCCGGTGCTGGTCTCCCGAAAAAAGGAATTGCTGCAGGACTTTTATAAAGCCCAGAAGGATGTCATTTTCAAACCGCTGGACGGTATGGGTGGAACGGGGATTTTCCGCATTAAACCAGGCGACCCCAATGTCAGTGTGATAATTGAAACCCTGACCGAATACGGCAAACGGCAAATCATGGCACAAACCTTTATTCCGGAAATTACCAGTGGCGACAAACGCATCCTGATGGTCGATGGTGAATCTGTCGGTTATGCCCTGGCGCGCCTGCCTGCCCTGAATGAAACTCGCGGCAATCTGGCCGCCGGTGGCACTGCAAAAGGCGTGGAGCTGAGCGACAGGGATCGCTGGATTTGTGAACAGGTAGGCCCCACGCTTAAAAAACACGGGCTATTATTTGTTGGACTTGATGTGATTGGTGACTACCTGACTGAAGTCAATGTCACCAGCCCTACCTGTGTCAGAGAGTTGGATGAAATATTCAATCTGGATATAGCCGGGGACCTGATGAATTGCATTGAGAAAAAACTCCAGCAGTCACGTGACTGACAGTAACAGAAAGCACGACCGGGAAAAGTCTCCGCACAACCATTGATGAATACTGCCGTATCCACAGAAGCTACAGCGCTTTCCGGTGAAAGATTCGGTTTCACCATGTTTGTTTCCATATGCCTGCATGTTGTGCTGATTCTTGGTGTGGGCTTCAGTATCCTGGAAAATATAAGCACTACCACATCAATGGAAGTCACCCTTGCCCAGTATCGCAGCGAAGAAGCCCCTGAGAATGCGGATTTTATTGCCCAGGAAAACCAGCAGGGTAGCGGTAGTCTTGAAGACAAGGCCGCGCCCAGCACACCGGTAGAATCCCGCTTCAATGAAGACCTGATTCAGGATGTCAGTCCTTTTGTTGAATCACTGACCGAAAGAACAGAGCTCACTGATCAGGTGCTGGCGACTGAAGCCGAAGCACTGCAACAAATTAATGATAATCCCAGTGAACAACCGCAGCAGGAACGTGAAGAACAGCCGCTGGAAAATCTGACCGAAAGTCAGCTGAATGACCGCCTGGCAAGCTTGCAGGCACAACTGGACATACGCCGGCAGGCTTATGCGAAGCGGCCGCGGCGCTACACCATTTCATCCGCCTCTACCCGGAAATCACGGGATGCCCTGTATCTGGACAACTGGCGTAAAAAAGTCGAGGCTGTGGGCAACCTGAACTATCCTGCCCAGGCCAGTGCCGAGGGAATTTATGGCAATCTCAGGCTGCTGGTATCACTGCGTTCAGACGGCACTGTTGCTGATGTCCGCATTCTCAGTTCATCCGGCCACAGAATACTGGATGAATCGGCAATCCGGATTGTCTACCTGGCTTCTCCCTTCGCCGCTTTCCCCGATGAGCTGAAACAGGAAGCCGATATTCTCGATATCATCAGAACCTGGCAGTTTCACCAGAGTAATTCATTTCGCAGTTTCTGATTCTAGTACGATAGTACAATGTGGGTTGTATATAAGTTGATTGCCGGTTGAAACTACTGATATGAACCCAATATTAGTATCAGGATAACAACGACTACACACCAGACCCATGACTGACGAAAAACTGAATCTGACCAACCATTTCCTGATCGCCATGCCCCAGCTTAGCGGCTCATATTTTGGCCATACCCTGATTTACATGTGGCAGCACAGTGAAGAAGAAGGCGCTCTGGGCATTGTGGTCAACCTGCCCCTGAAAGTGCAATTAAAGGAAATATTCAGCCAGCTGGATATCGATTTTCAGTACTCTCAAAGCTTTGATCAGCCCGTGCTATCGGGAGGCCCGGTAGAAACTGAAAAAGGTTTCATCCTGCATGATGCCGGTCGGAAGTGGACATCAACACACCAGATCACTGATGACATCAGTATAACCACCTCAAAGGATATACTCGATGATATTGGCCGTGGCGAAGGTCCGGAGAATTACCTGGTTAGCCTGGGCTGTGCCGGCTGGAGCCCCGGTCAACTGGAACAGGAAATTGCCGCCAACTCCTGGATAACCTGCCCCGCCAGCAAGGATATTGTTTTTTCACGGGAATTTAGCCGCAAGCCGGATATGGCGGCCTCGACACTGGGTTTTTCCATGGACCAGTTAAGCACCGATATTGGCCATGATTAAGTTTGCGGAGAATAATTTCCGTTCCAAGACAGGAAAAAACTTCTGAGCTCAGCCATTACAACACTGCTCTGCATTGATTTCGGCACCCAGAAAATGGGACTGGCTGTAGGTCAGACTGTTACCCTGACCGCATCGCCTTTGCCGCTTATCAAGGCAAAGCAAGGCATTCCCGACTGGGATGAACTGGCACAGGTAATCAGCCAGTGGAAACCCGATGCGCTGGTCATCGGAATGCCATTCAATATGGATGGCACCAGCAACGAAATGACAAAAAAAGCAGGTCGCTTAATCAATCAACTGGAAGCAAGGTTCAAGTTGCCCTGTTTTAAAATGGATGAGCGCCTGAGCACACGCGAAGCAAGGGAAATTGGCAGAGCAAATGCCGAAGCGGCCGGTAAAAAGTTTGATGAGCGCTCGGAAGTCGACAGCCTGGCTGCGCAATTGATTCTTGAATCCTTCTTGAATGAAAGATCAAGATAAGCCCAGTGAGCAGGATTAAAAAAGCTGAAAGGCTCAGCGCCGTCTGTAGATAAACGGCGTCGATAACATGATCTAGATCTGATTACCGTCTTTGGCTTTGGAAACCGCTTCCTGACGATCAACCAGACCCTTGGCAACCAGTTGTTTCAGGCACTGATCCAGTGTCTGCATACCCACCGACTGTCCGGTCTGAATTGCAGAATACATCTGGGCAATCTTGTCTTCCCTGATCAGGTTTCGAATAGCCGAAGTCCCGATCATAATTTCGTGGGCGGCAACTCGACCACCACCGACCTTTTTCAGCAGCGTCTGACTGACAACCGCCTGCAGTGACTCCGAAAGCATTGAACGCACCATACTTTTTTCAGCAGCCGGGAAAACATCCACAATCCTGTCGATGGTTTTGGCGGCAGAGGTGGTATGCAGAGTGCCGAACACAAGGTGACCGGTTTCTGCAGCCGTCAATGCCAGACGAATCGTTTCAAGGTCACGCAACTCACCCACCAGAATAATATCAGGGTCTTCACGCAAGGCTGAGCGCAGGGCTTCATTAAAGCCATGGGTATCACGATGAACCTCACGCTGGTTGATCAGTGATTTCTTGCTTTCATGAACAAATTCTATGGGGTCTTCAATGGTGAGGATATGTTCGTACTTGGTGGAGTTAATGTAATCGATCATTGCCGCCATGGTGGTACTTTTACCGGAGCCTGTGGGGCCGGTTACCGCAATCAGGCCCCGGGGGTTGTTGGAGATATCCTGAAACACCTTCCCCATCCCGAGCTGCTCCATGGTAAGTACCTTGGAAGGAATGGTTCGGAAAACAGCTGCCGCGCCGCGATTCTGGACAAAGGCGTTTACCCTGAAACGGGCCAGGCCGGGAATTTCAAATGAGAAATCCGACTCAAGATGCTCCTCATAATCCTTGCGTTGCCTGTCATTCATGATTTCATAAATGAGACCATGAACTTCCTTGTGATCCATTGGATCCACATTGATACGGCGAATATCACCATCAACGCGTATAAGGGGTGGCATACCAGCGGTAATATGAAGGTCAGATGAGCCTTGCTGTACGCTGAAGTTAAGTAATTCCTGAATATTCATCTGGTTTTATACCCCCTATAATCGGAATCTCGTGAAGGAAAAAATATGTCATTGAGCATACCAGAAAATCTGGAAAAAGTTCGCCAACTGATTTCACTCTATGAGGAAAGGTATGGGCGAATTGATAAGGCTGTGCAATTAATCGCCGTCAGCAAAACCCATGGTGCCGATAAAGTAAAAACCGCTTTTGAGGCCGGCCAGTTCCATTTCGGGGAAAACTATCTGCAGGAAGCGCTGGATAAAATTGATGCTCTTCAGGACCTGCCTTTGCACTGGCATTTCATTGGCCCGATCCAGTCCAATAAAACCCGTCCTATTGCCGAATCATTTGATTGGGTCCACAGTGTGGATCGACTAAAAATAGCACAACGCCTGAATGATCAGCGCCCCTCGACACTGCCCCCGCTCAACATCATGCTGCAGGTCAATATCAGCAATGAAGACAGCAAGGCCGGTGTCAGTATTGATGAACTTGAAGCGCTGGCCAGTGCGGTTGAGGCTTTGCCCAGGCTGGTGCTGTCAGGATTGATGGCAATTCCTGAAGCAAGCAATGATGTGAACACACAACGGAATAATTTCAGGCGCCTTCGTGAAGCCAGGGACCGCTTGCTTGCCAGCGGTCTGCACCAGTGCCAGCACCTTTCCATGGGCATGAGCAATGATTTTGAAGCAGCTATCGCAGAAGGCGCCACCATGATCCGTATTGGCACGGATATTTTTGGCCCGCGTGAAGCACGCTGACATTCTTACCCCATAAAGCGTGCATACGACTAAGGCTTTAAGCGGCCTTTAAGGTACAATCCCCATATGTCTGAAGAAAAATTAACGATAGGTTTTATAGGTGCCGGCAATATGGCAAGCGCGCTTATTGATGGCCTGCTTGCCAATGGCTGGCAAGCCGAACAAATCCATGCCTCGGATACTAATGCTGGAACACTGGCAGCCCTGGCCGAAAAGGGAGTCAATACCAGTACCGACAACAAGACAATAATCAGTCACTGCGCCACCGTAATCCTCGCCGTCAAGCCCCAGGTACTCGCTGATGTGCTAATACCACTTCGCGACACCCTGTGCGCCAATAACTGCCTGCTGGTTTCCATTGCCGCAGGTGTTTCCATGGATTCATTGCAGGACTGGACTCACCCGAAACAGGCGATAGTGCGTTGTATGCCCAATACACCCGCCCTGGTGCAGACCGGTGCCAGCGCGCTTTTTTCCAACAACCATTGCTCTGAGCTGCAAAAATCCACCGCGCAAAATCTGCTCAGCGCGGTAGGCATTGTCTGCTGGCTGGAAAAAGAAACTGATATGGATGCGGTAACGGCCTTGTCCGGATCCGGTCCGGCTTATTTTTTCCTGCTCATGGAAGCCATGCAGGAAGCCGCCGTTATTCTTGGTCTTGATGCAAGAACTGCGCAACTTTTGTGTCAGCAAACCGCACTGGGGGCTGCCCGGCTCGCGCAGTCCAGTGACGTCGATGTGAGCGAATTACGTCGCCGCGTGACTTCACCTGGCGGCACCACGGAAGCAGCGCTGCAGCAGTTTGCATCAGAAGATTTCAATGCTATGGTTGGCCGCGCGCTGGCGAAAGCCGCCAGCCGCTCGCGCGAACTGGCTGCATCGAAACCGGTAACGGACAAGCCAGGCACGTAAAAGAATTACACAGTAGTCAGGAAAGAGAAATGTCATCATCTGTAGGTCAGGTCATCATATTGCTGGTAAACACCCTGGGTGGAATAGTAGTACTGGCTTTATTACTCCGGTTTTTATTACAGGCCAATCGGGCAGATTTTTATAATCCCGTTACCCAGTCCCTGGTGAGAATGACAAGCCCGATTCTCAACCCTGCCCGCCGCATCATTCCTTCCTGGCGTAATTTTGATATTGCCTCCTTACTACTGACACTTCTGATCAGCACCCTGGCAACAACGCTGATGATTTTTTCCGCCGGCTTCGTCGTTCCAGGTATCGGTACCTTACTGAGCTGGTCATTCCTGGGCATGCTTTCACTGATTCTTAAAATATATTTCTGGGGTTTGTTAATCTCTATAATTGCCAGCTGGGTAGCGCCTCACAGCGGCAATCCGGCACTCATGCTGGTACAACAGATGCTGGAACCGCTACAGTCGATGTTCAGAAAAGTCATTCCGCCAATGGGTGGTCTGGATTTTTCACCCATATTTATTTTCCTTTCCATTCAGGTCGTGGAAATATTGGTAGTGGGGACTTTAAGACAGGGCTTGCGATTAAGCCCACAAGCGGCAATGTATGTCATCGGTATATAAACAGATAATAAAACCGTACTGACTATTTCCGTTTTTTTGTATTTACTTTTTTATTAACTTTTTGCTTTAAACTTTGTAATTTCAAACAATGGCAAAACGCATTCCAGCAGATTCTGTCGGTATCGTGTCTCCCGAGCTCTTTCATTTTGATGAGCCGCTGGAGTTGCGAAGCGGGCGCGTTGTTGAACAATATGACCTGATGGTGGAAACCTATGGTGAACTGAATGCCGAGAAATCCAATGCCATACTGGTTTGCCATGCACTCAGTGGCGATCATCACGCTGCCGGTTATTACAAAGCTGATGATGAAAAGGAGAAACCAGGCTGGTGGGATTGTTGTATCGGCCCGGGCAAGGCCTTTGATACCAATCACTTCTTTGTTGTAAGCCTGAATAACCTTGGTGGTTGTGCCGGCAGCACCGGACCTTCCTCCATTGACCCTGCCACCGGCAAACCCTTTGGACCGGACTTTCCCATCATCACTGTACGCGACTGGGTAAAAAGTCAGGCGCGCCTGGCAGACCGCCTCGGCATCCAGAAATGGGCCGCTGTTATTGGTGGTAGTCTTGGCGGCATGCAGGTTATGCGCTGGGCTATTTCCTACCCGGACCGCCTTGGCCATGCCATTATTATTGCTTCAGCACCGAAGCTGTCAGCGCAAAACATTGCCTTTAATGAAATCGCGCGTCAGTCGATCACCAGCGATCCGGATTTTCATGCTGGCCGCTATTATGACTTCAATACCTATCCCAAACGCGGACTGATGCTGGCACGCATGATTGGTCATGTGACCTACCTTTCCGACAGTGCCATG
>JAUHWU010000124.1 GCA_030427065.1 Gammaproteobacteria bacterium
TGCTCCAGGGAATCACTGGCGTGATGGCAAAACTGCCCGCTGTGACCACCATGCACTGACACTTTTTCTATAGCGCTATCCTTGATCTTGTTGATGACAGCCATGCCGTGAATCCTGAAAATTGCCCCATTACGATAGAGTCCATTGTAGTAGACATCAAGGTCTGGTGAGTACCCCTAATATTTACCCTTTAGCCATGGTGGCTGTCCCTGTAAACTCTTGGCTGGATTGTCAGTAACCATCCATCCAATCCATGTCAAAATCCGTAATATCTGTTAAACCCCGGAGATCTCTTGAGCGCCAACAGGTCAGAAACATTCCATCTGCATTTCCTGACCAGTATTGATGAAATCAATGCTGAGCAATGGGATGCCCTTGCCGGGCCTGCCTACCCATTCATGCAGCATGCTTTCTTCCAGGCTCTGGAACATAGCCGCAGCACCACCGCGCAAACCGGTTGGCAACCTTTCCATGTGGTGATCAAAAAAACCGCTTCAGAAAATCGCGACGTCGCTGATGACAATCAAACTGCAGTTGCCATCATGCCCCTTTTTATCAAGGACAATTCCAGCGGAGAATACGTGTTCGATTGGTCCTGGGCTGATGCCTATCAACGTCATGGCCTGGATTACTATCCCAAATTTGTTACTGCCATACCCTTTACACCCTGTCCGGGTCCCCGAATCTGTGTCGCCAATGACCAGGATGCCACTGAAATTCATCGTCTGTTGTGCGAGGCTATTCCGAAGCAGGCAAAAAAGCTCGGGGTCTCCAGCTGGCATATTCTGTTTCCGGAACAAACCGAATGTGAGGCACTCAAGGGTCTGGGAATACAATCCCGCGTAGGCTGCCAGTACCAGTGGTTTAACCGGGATTATCAGGATTTTGATGATTTTCTTGCCCGCTTCAGCTCACGCAAACGCAAAAATATTCGCAAGGAACGACAAAAAATACGCGATGCAGGGATTGAATTTGAGTTTCTGGAAGGCCCTCAGATTGAACCTGCTCACTGGGACAAGTTTTATCTGTTTTACCAAAGTACTTACCTGGTGCGCGGCAGAGCGCCTTACCTGACGGATGCATTTTTCAGGCTGGTGGGTAAATCCATGCCTGATAACCTGTTACTGGTGCTGGCAAGAAAAGACGGTGAGTATATCGCCGGCGCCTTAAGCTTCATCGGCTCAGACTCCCTTTACGGGCGCTACTGGGGTTGTATCGAGGAATACCAGTTTTTACATTTTGAAACCTGCTATTACCAGGGCATCGAATACTGTATTGAGAAAGGCCTGCAGCGTTTTGATTCCGGTGCCCAGGGTGAACATAAAATTCAGCGCGGTTTTGAACCTGAGCTGACCTGGTCCAACCACTGGATTGCCCATCCGGAATTTGACCAGGCCATCAGCCGCTTTCTTGAAGATGAAGAAAAATATATTCTGCGTTACCAAAAGGAGGCTGCCCAGTACCTGCCTTTTAAAGCTGCTGATCCTTGAGCACCATTTTACTGGCTGAGTTGCAGATTAGTGAGTTAGGCTTGTTATTGAGCCTTTTCCCAAACCAGTAGCTGGTTATTGGCTGGCATCGGGTGATCTGACACCAGTGTCATGCCTGCTTTTTCTGCCAGAGCATTAACCGTTTCGAAATCTCTAATCCCACTGACGGGATCACCCTCGCGTAACCACAACTCAAAACCGGCATTGCTTTCACTGGTAAACTTTCCCGCGTATTTGAACGGTCCATAGACACAAAGAAAACCACCTGCTGCCAGCACAGATGCTGCCCCGTGAAAAAAGTCAGACAATTTCTCCTCAGCCATAATATGCAATGTATTGGCACTGAAAACACCCCCCACTGCTTTCAATGGCCAGGGTTGCTGGCAAACATCCAGCGATAATGGCGGTAAAATATTGGAAAGTATCGAATCAGCCAGCCCTGCGCGAGTAATGGGCAAGTTTTCCTCCATATCGCTTGGCTGCCAGGTCACCTGTGGAAGTTGGCTGGCAAAAAACTGTACATGCTGACCGGTATAACTGCCGATCTCCAGCACAGTGAGTTTACCTTGAAAGTAGCGGCCAATTGCATCAAGAATGGCTGCCTTGTTATTTTCGCAAGCCTGGGAAAAGGGTTTTGACATATCACAAGTGCCTATTAAGAATTTAAGTTAAACTGAAGGTCATTATTAAAGGAATGCCATTATGCCAAAACAACATATTGAAGGCCTGATCTCTGAATTACATGAAAGGTTTGCTGACAGCGATACCAGCCCGCAGCAGGAAGCCATGCTCGCGCAAATGAAAAGTGAGCTGGCGGAGTGGGAAGGCCCAAAACCATCGGAAGACTTCAGGGTTACTGCTGAACGCCTGTTACAGGAGTTGGAAGAAGACCACCCGCGCACAGCTGCTGTTGTTCATGAAATTATTAACACCTTGAATAATATTGGTGTCTAAAAATCAGCGCCTGAAGGCGTTATTTCTGCTTGCGCATAAACACCGGTTTGTCGGGACTTGATTCAGCTTTGCTATAACGGTAACCATCCTCGGCAAAATCTGCCAACGCTGCGGCTTTGTCCACCCGATTCTGAATAATCCAGGCGGCCATTTTTCCCCGTGCTTTCTTGGCATAAAAGCTGATCACACGATACTTGCCATTGCTGTGGTCCTTGAATACCGGCGTGATGATATCCGCTTCAACTGTCTTTTTATCCAGCACACTGAAGTATTCATTGGATGCCAGGTTTACCAGGGTGTGTTCATTTTTTGCCTTCATATCCCTATTGATGGCGCGGGTTACCTTGTCGCCCCAAAATTCATACAGGTTTTTGCCACGCTCATTGCTGACACTGGTCCCCATTTCCAGTCTGTAGGCTTGCATCAGATCAAGCGGTTTAAGGGCGCCATACAGTCCGGAAAGGATGCGCAGATGATCCTGGGCATATTTCAGGTCAGCAGAGGAAAAATTTTCTACTTCCAGTCCAGTATAGACATCGCCCTTGAAAGTAAAGATAGCAGGCCTGGCATTAGTCTTGGAAAAGGGGGTTTTCCATTTTTGAAAACGTTCAACGTTTAAGTTACTGATAGCATCGCTTATGCTCATCAGCTTTTTCAGGTCCTGCGCCGAATACTCACGCATAATTTTGATCAGCTTACCCGAATCAGGCAAAAATTCTGGCAGCGTGGTAAGCGGTGATTTGTAGTTACTTTCCAGATCCAGCGTTTTCGCCGGAGAGATTACAATTAGCATGTTGGTTCCTGAAACTTGAATTACACCTGATTAATGAATTCATCCCACCAGTTTAACGGAGTAATTCCGTCATTGCGGTCATAAATATTGCCGTAGTACCAGACACTGTCCGTGTATCTTGCCATGGCAGAGTCGAACAGCCGCTCGATTTCAGCAAAGCCGATATTAACATGCAGTGAATAGACCAGTGCCCTGTCACTTCTTAAATCCATCGAGCCATCGAGCTTTTCCACTTCGGGCGTGAGAAACTCTGCAACTTCGTCAATACTGTCTTTACGAAATACACGAATAGACAGATTACCACTGCGCTCGATGACTTTATAAATGGCAGGGTTATCCCGGGCACAGGAAAAAATATCGCCAGCTGCCAAATCTCGAACAAACAAGGGTGAGCGCAGAAGCTGGTAATGGCCGCTGGTTTCAAGATATTTCACTTCCAGTTTTTCCAGCACCGGCATACCCTGGCTGTCTGAACCTGCCACGAGCTGAACCAGCCCGGTTTTTAATTCATCTGTTTGTGTCATAAGTAGTTGTAGCGGGCTATTTGTAACGGGTTTTTGTAATAGCTGTCCAGCCCGGGTTTCTATTATAGATTCCTGCAATCTGCTTTCATTGATTAGCATGAAAAAACAAGGCGCAATGGTAGCAGGCTGGTCAGAGGCTTTCATCTTCTGCAAAAGAAATTACTGAATATTGCTGTAGATCAAGAGAAGCTTGTCGTGTTCCGATGTAATCTTTACACTGGAAAGTGTACATAAATGCCTCATATAAAACTGGAGGGCGAGTTAATGGAACTATACGAAAAGATACTGGTAGCTGTAGATTTGTCAAAGGATTCAGCTGTAATTCTGGACAAGGCAAGGAAGCTTGCCAAACAATATGATGCCGAGATGAGTCTGGTGCATGTTATAGAGCCGATCGCTGTCGGTTATGCTGTTGAAGTCACCAGTGTAGACATAGAAGGGCTCCATGAAGAAGTGACCAAACAAGCCAAGATTAGCCTTTCCGAAATGGGCAGTGTGGTTGATGTTCCTCCCAGCAGGCTGCATACGGTGCTGGGTCAGCCGGCCAGGGAAATTCGCGAGCTGGCCAAAAAAATTAATGCAGACCTCATCGTCATGGGTGGACATGGTCGTCATGGCTGGGAATTATTATTTGGCTCAACGTCTTCAAGTGTTACCCATGGTGCAGGATGTGACCTGTTAATAGTCCACATTGAAGATTAAACGTAGTAGCCGGGTAGCTCTCATTTCAATGCGTTGATTTCGGAAAAACCTGCAGCAAAACTGCAGGTTTTTTTTATTCTCAAAAAGAAATAATGTTCAACTATAACTTTAATAACGCTTTAATTATGTAATACCCATGTTACTGACTCTGCACAAAATCGCTCTTGGCATGAAGTGGTGTCGCCCTCTTGCTATTTTGCTCGGCATTATCGGCCTGGCTGGAGTAATTGCCAGCTTGTTTATTGTTACTGAGAACCTTGGGCACTTGCTGGAGCCATCACTGATATTGACACTTTGGGGAATGATGCTGTTTTCTTATATACAGTTATTCCAGAAAATCCCGCCTCCTGTTCTACCCCATGATGATTTCCTCACCCGTCTGGGAACACGGATGATTCTGGCAATTTATACGCTGCTGGCTTTTCTTGTCATTCTGGTGTCCTGCGTTCTGTTATGGATGAGCTTCAGGTTAATCTCTCTTCAATAGCCCCAGGCATTAGTCTTACAAAAAAAGGCCGGTATTTTCCGGCCTTTTTTATAAAGGATTTTATAAATCAATTTAAAACAAGTACTCAACACCCAGACTGGCAGAACGCCCTTCAAAAAAACTGTTAACATCAAACCCGCCCTGGGTTGATTCGCGCCTCTGATTCAAAAGATTTTTTGCCCTGAAATTCAAAGTCAAATTTTCGCTCATCAAACGTGTGTAATTAAAGTCAACTTCGCCATAGGCTTCATCGTAAATGTCAGGCTGACCCAGGATTCCTACTTCCCTGATCTTGTCACCAGTGATGTGATAAACCAGGCTACCTTTGTTTTTGTACTGATCATCAAAGCCCAGCTGCATGTTAAAGATATAATCTGCCTGGCCCTGTAAAGCGCGGGTTGGATTAGTGACCAGGCCGGAGTCTTCGGGCCTGATAGTTACTTCGGAATCAATGAGGGTCAGGTTGGCTGACAGATACCAGCTGGTCCAATCATCATTGATAAAATCCAGCCAGCGAAACGCATCAAACTCTATGCCTTTAGTTATAGCATTCTGGGCATTGATAAAGGTCCTCTGATTGGCAGCACCGGGCTCAATAATCGCCTCGATCGGTGTTTCAAAATCCTTGTAGAACAAGCCAATCGATACGCTTTCATCACCGGAAAAATACCATTCCCAGCGTAAATCATAGTTATCAATATAGCCTACCGTAAGATCCGGATTACCTACAATTATGAATCCGGTTACCGGGTCAATAAATGGCGCGGGAGAAAGTTCCCTGAAGTCGGGTCGGGAAATGGTTTCTGAATAACCCGCCCTTACCTGCATATTATAGTCATCGAGAATCCAGGTCGCTGTTACGACAGGAAATATATCATCACTGACCAGCTCACTTTCTACGGCCTGGTCCGGGAAGAACAGATTAAAGGTAGAAACGCTTTGTCTTGATTCCTCAACGCGAGCTCCGGCCAGAAGGCGCAGATAATAAGTCAGCTCCATATCGGCTTCGACAAAATAGGAGTCAATTTCCTGTTCGGCCGTATAGTTGTCTGTTGAGCGTGTGCCTTCCCTTAATTCAAACCCATTCTGGCTGATGGTGTCTTTATTAACGATTTCATTCAATGAAGGATTGCTGCGCAGATCAAAACCGGTAGCATCCGATCCATTGGCAATAAAGAGGAATCGTCTGATTTCTGACTCGCGGTCTTTTCTTACCTGGTTCGCACCAAATGAAAACTGTGTATTGGTATTAAAAGGCGTTTCCAGATACATACTGGCTGAAAAACCAATATCCTTATTGTTGTCTTCCAGGGCTGACCACCAGCGCTGGTTGGCATCGGCACGCAATGAAAAAGCAAAATCATCAATCTGCGGCGCATACTCATAGCGGTTCTGGCGAAAGTCCGGTGAATCACGCTTGGCACGGGATTCATTGTAATGCCAGTTCAGAGTCAACTCATTTAAATCAAAAAAGATATGCTCTCCCTCTAACTGTGTTGACAATAAGTCACGTTCAATCCATTCCAGTCGCGTTGTCCTGATATCCTGAGCTTCTGTTGCCAGAAAACCGGATTGAACGCCTGCCAGATCATCCATTTTACGAATCTGCAGCAGTGTTGCTTTAAGTGTATGGGCATCGTTGTATTCAATACCGCCGGTAAGAAACATCGACGTATCGACACTATGTTCTGTAGAGTTAAAGTCCAGGTCATTACGCTGGCTGAGCTCGCCTTCACTGTTTGCAACATAAGTATTTCTGGTGACAGTAATGGTGTCCCATGAGTTGTTATAGCTGAAATTTGCCAGACCGCCGATGCGGTAATTATCCCCATACCAGGCAGAACCAAAACTTGTGGAGGCACTGACATCCGGCTTGATTTTTTCACTGACAGCGGTGTAATTGCTGTCCAGGCTTTCACCAATGGCTTCAAGCTCCTCCGCGTCAAAACCATCCTGAAAGAACATATTATTACGGCGCAATTCGCGATTACCTGAAATTGCCTGTTTCAGCGGCCCTGGTAAATCCCGGGTACCATCGTCGACACCCATCCAGTCAGTGCCTCCACCCGGATAGGTAAAGCCGTCAGAAAATGTGGTGTTGCCGGAGTAGCCTACGCTGGAAGAAAATTCAAAAAATGGTTCGTCCGGTACCACCTTGGTACGCATTTGAATGGCACCACCGGCAAACTCGGCGGGGTATTGAGCGCTAAATGTTTTTTGTACCAGCACGCTGTCAATAATACTGGCAGGGAAAAGATCAAGAGGAACAACACGACGAATAGGTTCTGGACTGGGTAAGGTAGAGCCGTTCAAAATGGTGCTTGAATAGCGCTCACCAAGACCACGAATATAAACAAATTTCCCACCAGCCAGATTTAAACCGGAAACTCGTTTGAGCCCCTCGGCCACATTACCATCTCCCGCTCTACTAAAGGCTTCTGCATCCAGAACGTTGGAAATAGCCGCAGTTGCTCTTTTTTCATCAGGGATATACTCACCCAGAGTTACTATTTCTGTGATATCCCCAACAGGAGCACTTCTGGCAGCCTGTAGATTATCATCCTGGGCTAAAACCGCAGGACTTGAAAAGATAACACTGGCTATGGCCAGATAAAGCGCTTTACGTTTCATAGTGTTGATTCACTCTTAAATGAAATTTCATTGGAAAGTTCTTTTGAAACTTTCAAAAACACGGTGCCTGATTTTCTGCAGGCCGTCCTCAGGCGTAATAGCATTCGCTCTGAAAAAACTTCTCTGATTAAAATAGTTAAGGGAATTTCACTAATCATGTGAAATTCCCTTAAGTTTGTATTTCCTGTATTTAAAAACTGAAAGCGTGAATATCACTCCCAGCCCTTAACAGCCATCCTTATAAAGGACGGAAGGTCCAGCCTTCGGTCCAGTCAGCTTCGGCACTCGGTACAGCACCTACATAGTCAGCTTCATCAAAGAAAGAGCCAAGACTTTCAGCTTGAAAGTAATCAAGGGCATTCACTGTTGATGAATTTATATAATCAGTCATCCCGGTAGAAAGCTCTACATTGCCGTCCTGGGCGAAGAACCAGCTTTCGACGGTATAGGGCTCATCAGTGTCTTCAACAAAGTTACTGGCACAATCGACGACAGCGTTATTCATGGTCATCACGCCAGTCAGGTTGTCCGGAGTACCCGCTGCTGTAAACGTTTCAGCCTGGTCAATGTCGATACAACCATCACCCATGCCGGTAATGACAAAGTTGTAGAAATTGCCGCCGGTACCTTCGCGGATCAGCATGCCGATATCAGTATTGTCATTACCAACAATGGTGACATTGGAAATTACGGGCTGGGCCCTTGGCAGGGAATCCGGAGCATCACCGTTATTATCCATCTCCATGCCCTGGTCACCGGTGTCTGCACCCTGGTGAATCACTACATGCTGTACATGACCAGTCCAGCCTTTGGTCCAGTCCAGTGAGTCATCACGGTTACCTGTT
>JAUHWU010000125.1 GCA_030427065.1 Gammaproteobacteria bacterium
CCACCCTGGTCGTCCTGTTGAAAATGGCACTACCTATGGTGGTATCCCAGGGTGCCTTTGCCATCATGATTTTTACTGATCGCTGGTTTCTTGCCCAGATAAGTCCTACCCATATGGCCGCCGCTCTGGGTGGTGGCGTTGCCTTCTGGTTTGCGCTTTCCCTTTTTAATGGCATTCTTGCCTATGCCAATGCAATGGTTGCGCAATATCTTGGCGCAGGTGAGTTTCACAAATGTACACTTGTCATCAGTCAGGGCATTCTTATGTCGCTTGCCCTGATACCGGTTCTTTTCATCATCACCTTACTGTTGCGCCCGATGTTTGCCGGTATGGGACATGATCCAGCGCAGGTTGAACTGGAAGAAATATACTTCACTATTATGATGGCAGGCGCTGTGTTCAGCCTCATCAAGGTTTGCCTGTCATCTTTTTTCTCGGGAATAGGCCTTACCCGCGTTGTCATGATCTGTGATGTTGTGGGTATTTTGCTGAATGTGCCCCTCACCTGGGGCCTGGTATTTGGTCACCTTGGCTTGCCTGCAATGGGTATAGCCGGAGCAGCCTGGGGTTCAATCATAAGCACGGCTTTTGCCATTGCTATTTATCTGGCTTATTACCTCAAGCGTGAATTTCGGGAAAAGTTTTCCACGCTTAAATCCTTCATTTTTGATCGTGGTATTACACGCCGTTATTTGCGCCTGGGTTTTCCCTCCGGCATGGAAATGTTTCTGAATATCGCAGCTTTCAATCTGTTTCTGCTGATGTTCCAATCTTACGGGATAACCGAAGCGGCCTCTGCCACTATTGTTTTTAACTGGGATATCCTGTCTTTCGTGCCATTGTTGGGATTGAATATTGCTGTGATGAGTCTGATCGGTCGTTTTGTGGGTGCCGGTGATATGGGCAGGACGAATGAAGTCACCAGTGCCGGTTATATTCTTGGTATCGGTTATTCTCTTTTTCTTGCAACAGCATTTATTGTTTTTCGCGAGCAATTTGTCGAGATGTTTATTTTTTACGAAGATCGTGCTGATGAAATTCGCAACCTGGCACGCTTCATGATGATCGGTCTGAGTTGTTATGTCCTGTGCGAAGGCGTGCTGCAGGTGGCTGCCGGAGTATTGCGGGGCGCCGGTGATACGCGCTGGATTATGTTTGCCTCAACGTCACTGCACTGGGCGATGCTGGTAGCACAGTTTTTCGTCATCAAAGTCTATAATTTTGGCCCGAAAGTATCCTGGATAGGCTTTGTATTAATGGTTTTGGCAATCTGTATTGTTTTTCTGGGAAGGTTATGGAGCAACAAATGGCGGCATCCTGACAAATTAAAAGCGGTAATGTCGGAATAGTTAATTTTTCGCAGTTACCAATATAGGTTTAACCTGAATAAAAAGCCTACATAAATCATATCAGCCACTTTTTTATAAAAGAGGGATTCTCAGCACAACCATTACGCCCTCATCTTCTATGAGGTTGTCTGCCTCAATATAACCTTTATGAAATTCTGCAATCATACGGGCAATATGAAGACCCATTCCGAGATGAGGTTGCTTTTTCTTTCCTTCCGGCCTCAAGGAAACCATTGAGTCAAAAATTCTGTCCTTCATGGTGTGATCCAGATAGGGACCGGAATTAGCGACACTGACCACAGCCTCGCCATTATCTGCGTAACAGGCTACGCGAACTGGTTTTCCGGGGACGGAAAACTCGACTGCATTGGCTATCAGCTTGTCCATAAGCTGGGCAATATAATCAGCATTACCCATTATGCGTACCGGACTCAATGAAATCTTGCTTTCAAACTCCACGTCAGGATAAATCTGCTGATATTCCTGCACACAGGCATCTATTACTTTACCAATGTCGGTTTTTTCCTTATCTGACGATTGCAGTATTTGCTCAAGTCTTGATGCTTCACTCATGTTGGTAAGAATAAGATTCAAACGAGTGATACCTTCCTCTGCACGCTGAATATAGATCTGGGCATCCTCTTCCTTTGTTACAAGACTGAGGTTTTCCAGAGAAGAGCGCACCACAGTCACTGGCGTCCTCAACTCATGAGACAAACGCGATGACATGTTTTCAAGATAATGGGTGTACTGACTCAGACGATCGACAATACTCGCGAATGAGCGGGACAGATCCCCTATTTCATCAGCGCTTCGTGACGCAGCGATGGTGTTGGTAATACGGCCGGAATCGTCGATAATTTTTTCTGCCTGGTTTCTTAAACCACGAATGCGGCTGGACAGACTGGTGGCAAAAAGAAATAAAGCAGCCATGGTCAAGAGCAGAATTGCCAACATGGTATCAAAAAGTGTTTCCAGCGCCTGGTTTCTGAACGTCCTGATCCCATTCATATTCTGATCCACGATCACAGCGCCGAGTACTTCGCCTTCAGCAACAATCGGATAGGCCGCTTCGAGAATTCGCGTCGTATTATTGTCCAGGGCCCGATAGCGGGTCGTTGCCTGTCCCGTTAAGGCTGGCACGAGGTGATCACCGTCAACCAGACCACCCTGGTAGAGCTCGTCCACAAAGTCTGTTGTTGGACGGGTAAGCACCCGGTAGTACAAGGGATGCAATACTGTTTGTTCCAGCCAGCCAAGAAAGCCTCCACGTTTCTCTCCACCTTCCTCAGACAGCAGTAAACCTGTGGCTGTCTGGATATCGCCTACGCTAAGTAAAACACGTTGGCTTCGGTCAACTACCTGAACCCGGGAATTGGTATATCCCATGCCGGCAACAATGCGGTCAATTTCTGGAGTGGGTCGTCTTAATGATCCCAGTGCTGCGGGGTTGCCAATGGCAGAAGTAGAAACGATAGCAGCGACTGAATGTGTCTCCGAATTATCAACATCGTAGACCGACAAGCCCATTTTGTTGCCAATCATGTCCAGCGGAAAGCGTAACTCCATCTCATACCCTTCAGGTATGCGCTGCCAACGCCCGCTTATGCGTGGCTCATATTCAAGTGCAGAGAAATCTGTAATATCGCTGCCAATACGAAAAGGATAGACCAGCTCATCGTCATAGGGCGCGATCACATAACGTTGAAAAACACCATCCCGGGTAACCAGAGAAATACGTAGGGAATCACTGCGATCAACCCTTAAGCCTTCGCGACTCCTGAAGACAATATTCTCATCCAGTACTCGCAGGTAAAGATAAAGCGCCTTGTTATGCTCACCCAGCATAAGCCTGAAGCTTAAGGGGTCGCCCTGATTTTCTATGCCGCGAAAACTGCTCAGTTGATTCTCTGGGTTGGGGATTAGACTGGATTCACGGTAATGCTGTTCGTACTGCTGGTAGTCACGCCAATCCTGTAAACTGCCATCGTCAACACTCAGAGACTGAAAAACCGGATAGACATAGAGATCCTGATTATCCTGCGCCCTGCTGTAGGTACTCTCATTAAAAAGCTCCGGACGTTCACTCAGTGCTGTGGCCAGCGCTCTGGCTGTTCCCAGAACGGTTTGCTCCTGGCCGCGACTCAGGTACTGCTCCATTTCCAGAATATAGCTATAGCCAAGAAAGGGAATCACCAGCAGAAAACTGGAAAGTAAAACCAGCTTTAAGCGGATACTGAATAAATGCCTGAGAACGCCTGCCATATGGATGCGATAGCCCTATGGGTTTGTCCAGCGATAACCCATACCGTATACGGTGTCAATGCAGTCAAAATCAGCATCACTGAGAATGAATTTCTTGCGCATTCGTTTCACATGGGAAGTAATCGTACTGTTATCAACAAAAATTTTCGATTCCTGCATCAGAGCGTCGCGACTTTTTACGTGACCGGGAAACTTGACCAGTGCATGTAACATCCAGAATTCGGTCACCGTCAGCAGGACTGTTTGTTGCTTCCAGGTTACTGTCAGCCGACTCAGGTCCATGACAAGATGGCCTCTTTCCAACAAACTTTCAGGTGAGGTTGGCTGATCCATAGCATCCTGGCGACGAAACAAGGCTGCTATCCTGGCAGTGAGGTGAGGCAGACTAATGTCTTTGGTCAGATAATCATCAGCACCCATGCGCAATCCACTCACAGTATCAATATCATTGTCTCGAGCAGTAAGAAAGATAATGGGCAAGGTCAGTGACATGGAGCGCAGAGATTGACAGAGAATAAACCCCCCATCTATCTCCTCTTCAAGACCAATATCAATGATCGCAAGATCAGGCAGACGCATGGAAAAAGCTTCCTGGGCTTTTTTTCTATTAGGGTAAGTTAAGACTTCGTAGCCCTGCTTGCGCAGGACATCCGCATAATTTTCCCGGATGGCTGCTTCATCCTCGACTATAGCAATGCGTTTACTCATTGGAATTATTCAATGCCTCGACTGTTTGGCTGGAACGTATTTTAAAAATTATTCCGCTACTTTCCAGTAACTAGAATAGAAATCGTTTTTGACTATACCTGAATTCCCTGCCCGCTTGCATGACTATAATCTGTAAAGCCCGAATTGCCATAATCTTGCCATAATTAATCAGCAGAAGGCCTTCTTTTGTTCCCAGAAAAGCTAGACGTTAGCCGTTAAATAGACTTCAAGGTTAACAAAGACCGGCAACATTTTCTTAAGACTAAATTTTCTGGAGCAAGGTATGAAGCAAGACAGATCAAACATCGGGGTTATCGGCAGTATAGTCGTGATGAGTTCATCCATATTATTGTCAACGCCATTATTTGCAGCAGCTGATACCCCGACAAGCCTAAGCGAAAATGAACGCACAAAGCATGAAGTCACCGGCATTATCAGTGGCGCGGTTATTGGCGGCATTGTTGGAGGCCCTGCCGGAGCAATTTTAACGGCCGCCTTTGGTGGTTGGGTCAGTGATAAAACCATCGCCAAAAAAGAAAACGCTTTTTTAACTGACGAACTTACCCGGCAAAAAAACGAATTGATTGCGCTGCAAGCCGACTATCGCGCATTGGAAGCACGCTATCAAGTAGCCGAACGGGAATCACAGGCACCGCATTACCGCAATACCGGCAGTAATACACAGAGTCTTTCAGGGAGTGAACTGGATACTTTTGTTGACTGCTGTAATGACACTGAAATAGCGCTGCATTTCAAAACCAATTCCACAACGATTGAACCTCTTTATGAAGAAAAGCTCATAGAGTTTGTATCTTTGGTGAATTCAATACCTGCTGCGGTTATTGGCATCACTGGCCATGCCGATCGCCGCGGTGACTCTGCTGCCAATCTGGCACTGTCCCAGCGTCGGGTACAGGCAGTAGAACGGCACCTGAAATCACTTGGGATTATGGACCGATCAATGCAAACCAATGCTTTTGGTGAAAATCGTCCATTAAGTCAATCGGACTCCCTTGAAGATAACTTTTTTGATCGCCGGGTTGTAATAAAAATAACCAAATCAGGCAAGGAATTGCTGACCCAAAATAGCGAACAGGCAACTAACCGCTAAATTCAAACGCTTTGATGCGAAGGACATATATCATGACTGATTTGCAATTAATCACCGGAAACAAAAATTTCTCACCCAGCTCGCTTCGCCCCTGGTTGTTGCTGCAGGAATTTGAGATTCCCTACACTGAAATTGCTATTGACCTGTTTAAGGATGATGCGGCTGAAAAACTTGGTATTTTCTCTCCTTCCCTCAAGGTCCCGGTACTTATCCATAATGACGTCAAGGTCTGGGATTCGCTGCCAATTTGCGAATATATCTCTGAAACATTTATTGAAAACCGGGGTTGGCCAAGTCATTTGAAAAAGAAGGCAGCGGCACGCTCTGTGTGTGCGGAACTACATAGCGATTTTCAACATTTTAAACGTGAATGGCCGATGAATTGTCATATGCGTGTGAAAATGAAGCCCGATGAAAACCTGGAAAGGGAAATAGCAAGACTTGATGCAATCATGTACTGCTGTCGACGCAAATATGGCGACGGAGGCAACTACCTGTTCGGCCATTTTTCCATCGCAGACTGCTTTCTGGCTCCCGCGGCAATTTCCCTGCGAGCCTACGGTGCAGAATTGAGCTGGAAAACCAATGAATACATAGACATGCTGCTCGACAATCCACATGTGCAATGGTGGCTTGAACAGGCGCAGAAAGAGATTGAGGCCATTCCTCTGGATAAAACCGGTTAATACCCACAGAACCTTGAGTAGCGAGAGCTTGGGCCGGGACTTAAAATCCCGGCCTTTTTTTATGGATGAGCCTTTAAGATAAAGCTCTCCCCTTTGCTATTCCACAGGCTGGGCTTTTCTATAGGGGTCAAAACCTGACTAACGCGCAGCTCGGGTTTAAGCAGTTCGTTAAACGCTTCTACCTGGTGGAAGGATGGGGCAAGCCATTGATTGATGAGGGCTGAATCCTGTAAAGGCAGCATTAACGGCATCGACTTGGGGTGAATTTCAGCCCACTCAGGCAAAGGCGGCAAGGTGATAATAGAGGCGCTGTGAATGATTTCACCGGTGGTTTTATGAACGGTTTCGCGGTGGAGGCCACCAAAGGCAATAGCCTGATTTTCCAGTTCAATCTTGTGATAGGTCTTTTTGTCACCTTTGCCCTCTATACAAGCGGTTGCTGGAATGATGCAACGTGACTCACGATAGGGTCCGTAGGCGATGGAACGAGGACTGTCCAGTTTATCGGAGCGGGAATTGAAAGAGACATATTTGTAGTTGGGCTTGCCTGTTTCCGGATCAATGAGCAACCACCATATTGCCTGGGTAACAACATTTCTGTCCTTTTCACGCTGTATGATGGAAATTCGGCTACCCGGGGCCTTATCTCTGGAAAAAAGAATTTCCGCTTCATCCACATCAAGTTTTTCCAGTAGTTTGCTGGATTTCCTGTTTTTTAATATCTGGAATCGGCCACACATATGCCCAGTGTAATTTCATTTCCCCTGACACACCATAGAAGCACAATCAGTGCCATTACCGACGCCGGCCAATGGCTATGGGAAAAAACATGTAAAGAGTAGCCAATTGCCAAACGGGCTTTTATACTCATCACTTGTTTCGAAAGAAAAGACCGGTCTTATAAGTGTCTTGAAGCAGTAACATAGCGAGTAAACGCAGGCTGCAGAGCAAATAAACTGTCATTAACAATAATTTTAAAAAATGACTCTAGCAATGCCTGAACCATTAATATTAGATATATAAGAATCCATTTGGGAAATTCAGGAGGGGAAGTGAAATTACCATCCATTCAACTATTCACGCTATTGAGAATAACCTGCGTTGCAGGGACGATAACACTATCGGGTTTATCACACGCAGCATCACAGGATGCTCCTGACCTTGATGGTCTGTGGTCCTTTGGTCAATGCCCGGGGGGGCGCTTTTTGAGCTGCATGACCCTTGAAGAAGACGATCCCAAGCTCACGGACAGGGCCAAAGCCTACCAGGCAGCCATAGATGAGATGGCGCAACCCAAATATGACTGCGCCCCCATGCCTATTCCTCACATGTATACCGATCCCTACAATTATCGACTGGAACAACTTGATGATCGTGTACGCATTTATTATGGCAAGGATGATGTGGTTCGGACCATCTGGCTGGAAGGTCATGGACATCCTGAACCGGCAATCAATGAATTTTTCTATTTTGGCCATGCTGTAGGCAAATATGAAGACGAGGCACTTGTTATTACTACCAGCAAGTTCACCTTTGATCCACAGGGTCTGAATGCTGATTTTCGTATTCCCTCTTCCACTCAAAAACAGGTTACCGAGCGATTTTCCCGTGACGGCGATGACCTGATTCTTGAAGTCAGCACGTCCGACCCATTCTTCCTGAAACAGCCCTGGAAATTCCAGGTGCGATCCGCCCCCGTGACGGATATGGGAGATGCCTGGACTTGCGAGCTTGACGGCGCCAGACGCAGTCTACGCTTCGAGGTATCAAAATACCCTGAAGATCCTGAAATTGAACGCATCAAGTACTAAATACTCCTGGAGAAAATGATCATGAATTTAGACAAGCGATTTTTTTTAATACTGCTGGCCTGGATCTGCATGGCAGGCCAGGTCTCTGCCCATCACAGTACCCGGGGTATCTACCATGATGACCAGGTGCTTGAACTGAAAGGAACGGTCAAGGAGTGGGCCTTTGTGAACCCCCACCCCTACCTGACTCTGGAGGCGGCCGATGAAAATGGTGTGCTTAGAAACTGGGATGTCAGTTATGGGGGGGCCGCAGTTGTCCATTTACAGCGCCAGGGTTATAGCGCTGATACATTCAAGCCTGGCGAGACTATCATCGTCCATGGCAATCCGGCCCGCAAAGCCGGCGTGTATGGAATTTTGATAGAAGGTGGAGGCAATCACCCGACCCGTGAAGATGGCACGCCTGTAGTTGCTGGCGGGTCTATGTTTTAAAGACAAGGTTTTAAAGAGAAGGTTTTAATGGAGAAAG
>JAUHWU010000126.1 GCA_030427065.1 Gammaproteobacteria bacterium
TAGAAACAGGGTGTCAATGGTATGAGGATCAAAGGCGAATGATTCCTTGCCGAGACGATGAATGGCATCGCCGCCCTGATGCATGCCGCAGTCTAGTAGCACCCTGCCAAGATCCTGGGTTTCAAGCAGGTAACATGAGCCGGTTACCTCTTGTGCCGCACCGAGAAAGCGTAAAGATGCCATAAGCTGATTGCCTCTGAATTAGTATTGTTATCCTGTCCCCATTACAGCGCTGACAGCAGAGATGACGCAATGATAATTAACGCCTGATTTGATTTGGGATAACTGTCACAATAAAGGGTATGCAAGATCATACACAGCATTCTCATTATCAGGAAACCTCGGATAACAGAATCGGTTGGGCTTTTGCACTCAATGCCGGCTTTTGTGTCATCGAATTTATTGGTGGTTTTCTGACCAACTCAACAGCGATCATGGCCGATGCTGTTCACGATCTGGGCGACAGTTTGTCCATTGGGTCGGCCTGGTTACTGGAGCGTCTGTCCAGGAAGGATCCTGATCAGGTATTTACCTATGGCTATCGACGCCTGTCGCTGTTTGGTGCATTGATCAATAGCATTATTTTGATAATAGGCTCGGCCTGGGTATTGTTTGTGTCAGTCCCGCGTCTTTTTAATCCGCAAATGCCAATGGCCGAAGGCATGCTTGGTCTTGCCCTGTTGGGCATTATTGTAAATGGCTTTGCGGCCTATAAACTCAGTGGAGGCAATACCCTGAATGAAAAAGTACTGAACTGGCATCTGCTGGAAGATGTGCTTGGGTGGGCAGCGGTATTGCTTGTCTCCATCGCTTTGCTGTTTGTTGAGTGGCCAATACTGGATCCATTGCTGGCGGTAATTTTCACCACTTTTATTCTTTTCAATGTCTACAAAAATTTCAAGGAAACCCTGAAAATATTTTTTCAGGGAGCACCGGCTTCATTGCTGGTAAACAAAATTAATCAGGAGTTGAATAAACTCGAACAGATTGAGAGTATTCACCATGAACATTGCTGGTCACTGGATGGTGAGCACCACGTGTATACCGCCCACCTGCAGTTACGACTGATACTTTCCACCAGTGAGCAGCAAAACCTGAAACAAATCATTGCTGAAAAATTGCGACCCTTTAATCTGACACATACGACCATTGAGCTGGAGTTTCCCGATGAAGCGTGTCGGGATTTTCAGGCATCCTGATTTGCATCGATTAGAAAAAAAGGATTCACCGGTTTGAATAATCCCTTAATGAAACTGATTCGCACTGTGCATGCCTGGGCAGGGATGACGCTGGCATTGTTGCTTCTGTTAAGTAGTATGACTGGCACCTTGTTAATCTGGAAAGAAGATTACGTCAAACTTATTACCCCCGCCGCACAGGTTGATTTCACGCCAACTCCGGCAGCGCTGGCCAGTATTGCTGACGCTGTGGAAGCCCGATTTGAGAACAATGATATTCTCAATATTCAGTTTGCAACGACTGAATTTCCTCTCACCAAGGTCACTCTCTATGACACCAACTATGCCTATGTGGATATTCAGGGTAATGTGGTTGACCAGTGGCATATGAATGACCGCTTTGAAGAATGGCTATATGATCTGCATCACCGTTTGCTGCTGGATGACCTCGGTTTAACCATTACCGGTCTGGCTGCCATGGCACTTATCATCCTGGTGCTGCTGGGCGTGATTACTTTTATTCCCCTGCGTCGGCAGTTTGCCCGCGGCATTGTGCCGAAAAGTGCGAAACGCTCAGAGCTGGTTTCCAGTCATCGCAATCTGGGCATTATTATTGCCTGGCCCTTGCTGCTGAGTTTGATTACCGGGGTGATTCTGGCGTTTCCTTTTCAGGCCGAAGAGCTGCTGCTTGAGGAGCATCGGCGCAGCGAGGAATACAGTGACAACATGGTGGTGGGTATTGATGATATAACCGGAGAGGGGACAGGTGACTGGTTGCCGGCCATGGAGCGCACCCTGGCAGTATTTCCCGATGCGGTTATTCGCGGCGCCAGTGTACCTAGCGGCTTTTCCATTCATCGCATCCTTACTGTCCAACAGCCCGGGCAGTGGAATCGTAATGGCACCAGCATGACCTATATCGATGAAGAGGCGGGTTATATGGACCTGCGCATAGATTCAAGCACCTTTCCGTTAATAGAACGTGTCTATAATACCGGTTACCCTTTGCATACCGGCAAGACTGGCAGCCTGCTTTACAAGCTGTTTCTGTCTTTATGCGGATTCGGTGTCGCCTGTCTGAGCAGCTTTGGCCTGTTGAGTTTTATTAAATCCAAACTCAGGCAGGCTTGATATTTATCAACAAGCGCTTGCCTGCAGGGGTTACATTGACGGAGCAAGTTCCTGCGATCCTGAAAAATTTTACTTGCTGCATCAATGCCAAGTACTATTGATAGATTATAGTTTTATGGAATGAGGAATATCCCATTAATACAAGAATTCTGAAACTCATAATATCCAGCATGCTGGTGCTTTTTGCCATCCCGGTTTTTGCCCACGGCGTGGCTGCCGGTGATGCGGAGTTTATTCAACGCATCAGTGGTGTGGCGTTCATGCCCTATGTCTACCTTGGCGCCAAGCATATGTTTACCGGCTATGACCATCTGTTATTTCTGGCCGGGGTAATTTTCTTTCTCTATAAAATGAAAGACGTGGCGCTTTATGTCAGCCTGTTTGCCGTAGGTCACAGTGTTACCCTGTTGCTGGGCGTGCTGGGCGGTATCAGGGCAGATGCCTATATCGTCGATGCGATTATTGGTCTTTCTGTTGTCTACAAGGCTTTTGAAAATATGGGCGGCTTTGAACGCATGGGTGTCTATATCAATACCCGCCACGCGGTTTTTTTGTTCGGCCTGGCGCACGGTTTTGGTCTCTCCACCAAGTTGCAGGATCTGACTATTGCCAGTGATGGCCTGGTACCGAATATGCTGGCCTTTAATATCGGTGTTGAACTGGGTCAGTTGGCAGCCCTGACTATTATGCTGCTGGCCTTTCAGTTCTGGCGCCAGAGTCCCAGCTTTCTGAAAGGGGCTTTCACTACCAATCTAATCATCATGTGTGCCGGTTTTATATTATTTGGCTACCAGATGACCGGCTATTTTATCGCCTGACTCACATTCGGCATTTCTACTACGGAATTTATTCATGAATAATATCGAACCCCCTTCCAAAAACACTTTAATCAAGGCCACCCTGGCTTCTGTTGTTGCCGCAGCGATTATTCTGGTCCTTGTTGTTCTGCCTGCCGAATATGGCATTGATGCTACCGGCTTTGGTGGTGCTACCGGTTTGACACAGCTTAATGCCGAGCCGACAGTGACTATTGAAATTACCGATATCATCGGTGGTAACGAGGTACTGCGGGAAGTGGAAATACCGGGCTTTGGCGAGCCGACACCGCTGCCTAATCCCGCGGTGTTTCAGGATCAGGATACTCCGCCAAGAACCGATACCCTGACCATTGTGATTCCACCGGAAAGTGAAACCGAGGTTAAACTTTACCTGCGCGAAGGCAAGGTGGCGGTATTTTCCTGGGCCGTTGACCAGGGCGATGTCTATGTGGATTTCCATGGCCACGATGCCTCATTCGGGCCGGACTTTTTTGTGCGTTACAAGGAGCAGCAGGAAGGTGCCGGTGGCAATGGCTCGCTGACCGCACCATTTCGCGGCGAACATGGCTGGTACTGGCTCAACTACAACGAATATGAAGTCACGATTACGCTGACGGTTACCGGCTACCATGATCGGGTCATCGATTACGGTATATTCTGATCATCGCTTCAGGTTAATCGCTTTGCCCGAAAGATTTGTGTTCAGTACAGGTCTTCATGACTGATTTATTGGTTTATATCCACGGGGCACAGTGATGGAATCCCTGGTTCAGGTTGCACTAATTCTATTTGCCTTTGCCATTGCGGCACCCCTGGGCAAACTGACCCGTGTCGGTTCTGTGCTGGCTTTTGTCGGTACCGGAATTTTAATAGGCCCCTGGGGGCTGAAGCTGGTGACCAACAGTGAAGATATTCTTCATTTTGCTGAAATCGGTGTGGTCTTCCTGCTCTTTATTATCGGACTGGAACTTCAGCCAAAAAGACTTTGGGCCTTAAGGAAATACATTTTCCTGGCTGGTATCCTGCAGCTTGGTGGCACCCTTGCCATCCTCTTTCTCATATTAAGTTATTTGGGTTATCCCTGGCAGCAGTCGCTGGTCATCAGTTATGGCCTGAGTTTATCCAGTACCGCCTTTGCCTTGCGCCTGCTGGCAGATAAAAACGAACTGCAGACACCGCACGGAAAGCTGGCCTTCGGAATATTACTGTTTCAGGATCTCGCTGTTATTCCTTTCCTGGCTATGTTGCCGTTCCTGGTGACATCCGACGCCGTCACCATTGAAGAAAACCATTTGGCAGGTTGGCAGTCGGCACTGATTTTTATCGCTTTTCTTGTTGCTGGCCGTTATTTGCTAATTCCGTTCATGCGCATCATTGCATGGACCCGTGTGCAGGAATCTTTTACTGCCATGGCCTTGTTACTGGTGATTGGCTCGGCCCTGTTGATGGAAGAAATCGGTTTGTCCACGGGGCTGGGGGCATTCATGGCCGGTGTGCTGGTGGCAGACTCTGAATACCGTCATCAGCTGGAAGCCGACATCGATCCTTTTAAGGCTTTATTACTGGGGCTGTTTTTCCTGGCCGTTGGTATGTCAACCAATGTCGGGGTACTTATAGACCAGTTAGTGCCGGTTCTTATCGGTGTGCTGGTATTGCTGTTGGTTAAAATTCCGGTGCTGTTTTTCCTGGGAAAAAGCTATTCATTGCCTTCGACCAACGCCGCAAGACTGGGCGCTTTTTTATCCCAGGGCGGTGAGTTTGGCTTTGTGGCGTTTACCCTGGCCGCGGGCTATCTGATTTTACCTGCCGAACTGAAGGATATGCTGATTCTGATTGTCACCATTTCCATGGCGCTGACCCCTTTGATGCTGATGCTTGCCAGCTTGCTGGTAAAGAAAGAGGCGGGGGATGAGGCAAATCACGATGACCTGATGATGGATGCGGAGGAAACCAACGCGATCATCATTGCCGGTTTTGGTCGTTTTGGCCAGATCCTGGGGCGTATCCTCAACGCGCAGAACATTCATTACACGGCCATTGATATTAATCCTGAGCAGGTCAGGTTAGTCCGTGAGTACGGCAACAAGGTGTATTTTGGTGATGCCCGTGACAAAGGGTTGTTGGAGGCTGCCAATATTGGTGAAGCTAAAATCCTCGCGCTTTGTATTGATGATATGGAAGCGAGCCTGGCTATTGCACAAATGCTGGCCAGGGAATATCCGCGTGTGAAAATCTTTGCGCGTGCGCGTAACCGGCATTATGAAATATTGCTGAGAAATGCCGGTGTGACCGATGTGGTCAGGGAGACCTTGCTGTCAGGTCTGGGTTTTACAGAATCGGTGCTGCTGGGGCTAAATTTTGATGCGGATCGCGTGAAGGAAATTACCGAGACTTTCAGAAAACATGATGGCGAGTTACTGGCCCAGCAAACCGCGCTGGTGCTGGACAAGACTTCCCTGATACAAACCGCCCAGGAAGCCGCGGCGGAATTGAAGTCCCTGTTACAATATGAGAAGCAGGAAGAAAAACAAGGAGAAAAACAGCAACCAAAAAAAGACAGCCCGCCGGGAAGCGAACACGATATATAATTTTCTGTAGAAGCTTTTTTAACCCTGCTAGCTAGTTTTCCTGACCTCCTGCACGAATTTCTTCCAGCATTTCCTCGCTATCCCATTCAAAGGCGCCGGCCCACACGGTAGCCACCTCGCCATTTTCATCCACCAGCCAGGAGCTGGGTACGGCGCCAATGCCATAGGTGGCAAAGTAGCCATTCAATTTCACGAAGTTGCCGGGGAATTCGCGCTCATATAAAAAGTTGTTAATGGTGTCGGTGTCTTCGTCTGAAGCAAAAATAAAGGTATAGCCTTCCGCCTCCAGTGCCTGTGCCGCGCGATTGATAGACGGGATTTCGCGAATACAGGGCGCGCACCAGGTGGCCCAGAAATTCACAAAAACTTTTTCCCCCTCAAACAACTCGATATCAAAACCGCGACCATCCAGGGTCTGGAAAGTCTTGCTGTCAGGATCATCATCAGCGGGGAGGCTCGCCAGTATTCCGGTAACCTGTGGTTGATATCCCTGTGCCTCAGGAACTTCGGCACTGGGCTCAATGGCTTGCTGTTCCTGGCTGCAGGCTTGCAGGAACATAATCGGGACTATAAAAGTTAGGCCAAGAAGGCTGTTACGGTTCATCATGATGCTCATTTTTGCTGTGAGTGGCCATGGTAAGTATAGCGCCAGCATCAGTCAATTAATCAGCACAGGGCTATGTTTATCTAGTTCGTTGCCTGGGCTCGATATGAACGTTGCTGCCAAAATCACTCTAAATTTGAAAGATTCCCCTGTTTTACGGGTCATTGCACTAATCGGTTTAACCGCTATATCATCCGGGAACCGGAACCAGTACCAATCCTGTCCAAACACGTATTTTTACGAGGAAGAAACAATGAAAACCCGATTACTGACTACCGCAATTTTTACAGGTTTGTTCAGCCTGTCCGCCCAGGCTGGCCTGGAAACTGGCGCTACAGCCCCTGTCTTTACTGCCCAGGCGTCCATGGACGGTGAAGAGTTCACCTATTCTTTACAGCAGACCCTGAACCTGGTTGGCCCAACTGTGGTGTATTTCTACCCCTCTGCCTATACCCAGGGCTGTAATATCCAGGCGCATACCTTTGCCATTAACATGGATAAATTCCGTGCCGCAGGCGCCTCAGTTGTCGGCGTTTCCCTGGACAGCATTGAACGCCTGAATGACTTCTCTGCCGATCCTGACTACTGCGCCGGTGAACTGGCCGTAGTGTCCGATGCCGATGGCAGCATTGCCGCCTCCTATGAGATAGACGTGCGCGAAGGCCGCGCCGGCTTCAAGGACACCCGTGGTGTTGATATCGGTCATGGCTTTGCCTCGCGCGATACCTTCATTGTGGATGCTGACGGCACCATCGTTGGCACCATCGGTGGTGTTTCTCCTGAAGAGAATGTGATGCAGTCACTGGAAATGATTCAGAAGCTGGCAACACGCTAGGATTCAACTCTCTTATTTGAAAAAACGGAGCCCACTGGCTCCGTTTTTTATTGGCTTGTTTTTTATCTGGATTTTCAGCACAAAATATCAAGTAAACACCCTGTTTTCTGCTTAACCTCCCGCCTCATATCTGCTTTACTAGCATCTTCTTTTACTACCAGATTCAGTTTTTATGAAAGCACTTTGTGATGTGCGCGATTACATGGCACTGGCCCGGCGCCGGGTCCCGCGAATGTTCTTCCAGTATGCCGATTCCGGTTCCTGGACCCAGAGCACCTATAGGCGAAATGAAAGTGATTTTGAAGACATCCTGTTTCGCCAGCGTGTGGCGGTGGATATGTCCAATCGCTCTCTGGAAACCACGCTGGCGGGGCAAAAGGCCAGTATGCCGGTCGCGCTTGCTCCCATCGGCATGTTGGGCATGCAGCATGCCAACGGTGAAATCCTCGCCGCGAAGGCGGCCGAAAAAGCCGGCATTCCGTTTACCCTGTCCACCATGAGTATCGCCTCCATTGAGGATGTGGCCGCTAATACGGAAAAGCCGTTCTGGTTTCAGCTTTATGTGATGAAAGACAAGGTGTTTGCCGGCAATCTGATTGACCGGGCCAAGGCGGCGGGCTGCAGTGCGCTGGTGCTGACGCTGGATCTGCAAATTCTCGGGCAACGACATAATGATATTCGCAATGGCCTGAGTGCGCCGCCACGCTTTACCCCCAATCATTTGTGGCAGGTAATGACCCGACCACGCTGGGCACTTGGCATGCTGGGAACCCGTCGGCATACCTTTGGCAATATTGTTGGTCATGCCAGCAGCGTTACCGACTTGTCCTCGCTGTCCTCCTGGACCGCAGAACAGTTTGATCCCAAACTGAACTGGGACGATGTAGCCTGGATCAAGGAACGCTGGGGCGGCAAGCTGATTCTCAAAGGCATCATGGATGCCGAAGACGCGAAGTTTGCCGTGAATACCGGGGCCGATGCCATTGTGGTGTCCAATCATGGCGGACGCCAACTGGATGGGGCACCTTCTTCCATCACGGCATTACCACAGATCGTGGATGCCGTGGGTGACAAGATAGAGATTCATATTGATGGCGGTGTGCGCAGTGGTCAGGACGTGCTCAGGGCGATTTGTTCGGGCGCTGATGGCGTCTGGCTGGGTCGCGCTTATGTCTATGGCCTGGGAGCCAGGGGCGAAGCAGGCGTCAGCGAGGTA
>JAUHWU010000127.1 GCA_030427065.1 Gammaproteobacteria bacterium
ACCGAAGCAGGGTCTGGCACGTGCTCCAGCATCTCCAGGCAGGTAATTACTGAAAAGGCTTCTTTATGATCATTGCAAAAGTCTTCTGCACTGGCCTTTTGGTAATTTACTTCCAGTCCGCTTTCCAGCAAGTGTAATTTGGCCACCGCCAGTGGTGCTTCTCCCATATCAATACCGGTAACCTGAGCGCCCCGTTGTGCCATAGCCTCGGTCAGAATGCCGCCTCCACAGCCAACATCCAGAACGCTGTGTCCGGCAAGATTGAGCTGCTGATCAATAAACCCTGCACGCAGTGGATTGATATCATGCAGTGGCTTGAATTCACTGTTGCGATCCCACCAGCGGTTTGCCAGTGCTTCAAATTTGGCAATTTCCGAGCGATCAACATTAGGGGATGGCTGGGCTGAAACGGTAGTCATGATGAATACTCTTTTTGATTGGGTTAATACTTCTACGTAGTTTACAGCTCAACCGATTTTTTTTGCCCAGGCAGCGGCATTGGCCAGCAGTTCAAAGGTATCCAGCATTGTCAGCTCACCTTTCTCAAGATTCAGCTTGCCATCTACCCAGACATAACTGACCTGGTGTCCCTGGGCACTATAGACCAGTGTGGATACCGGATCATAAACCGGCTGGGTATTCATATGCCCCAGATCGATAGCAACGCAATCAGCTAACTTGCCTGTTTCCAGTGTGCCCAGCATGTCTTCCCTGCCAAGCGCCCTGGCACCATTCACAGTGGCCATTTGCAGGACATCCCAGGCGCTGGTAGCCGCGGCGTTGTCGGCGCAGGCTTTGCCAAACAGGGCGGCCATGCGCATTTCATTAATCATGTTCAGTTCGTTATTGGAGGCTGCGCCATCTGTGCCAAGACAAAGATTGATGCCTGCATCAAGGACAGCCTGTGTCTGGCATAGCCCGCTGGCCAGTTTGGCATTTGATGCTGCGCAATGCACGATAGAAACGCCGGCAGCAGCAAGCATGTCCATTTCCTGCTCTTGTAGTTGCGTGGTATGAACACATTGCAGTAATTGTGACAAAAGCCCCAGTTCATTGAGACGTTGCAGTGGCCGCATACCGGTTTTGGCCACCGATTCCTCTATTTCAGCGCTATTTTCGTGTACATGAATATGGATAGGGATATCCAGCTCATTCGCCAGCGTCGATATGTGTCTGAGTGGGGCATCAGAAACGGTATAGGGGGCATGGGGGCCAAAAGCAACCTGGACCAGGTTGTTATTCTTGTAGCGGTCGTTTAAATCAGTGGTCTTACGTATATATTCATCGGCGTCTTGCGCCCACACTGTTGGAAAATCCAGTACCGGTGCTGCCAGTAGTGTTCTGATATTGGCTTTAATTGCCACTTTCGCCACTTCATCGGGGAAGAAGTACATGTCCGTGAAAGCTGTTGTGCCGCTGCGCAGCATTTCAGCAATTGCCAAAGTGGCGCCATCGCGAACAAACTCTTCGCTCACCCATTGGCCTTCCGCAGGCCAGATTTTTTCCTCCAGCCAGGGGCGCAGGGACATGTCATCGGCAAAGCCACGTAACAGCGTCATCGGGCTATGGCCATGAGAGTTGATGAGCCCGGGTATCAGCACATGATTTGGCAGAGTGATTTCTCGCCTGGCAGTGACGCTCTGTTTGAGGCTAGTCGTGTCGCCGATGGCAACGATTTTATTGTCCGCAATGGCAAGGCTATGATCGGTCAGGATCAGGCCTTTTTTTGACATCGGAACGAGCCATTCCGGATGGATGAGAAAGTCGGCTTCCAGGCCCTCCCCGAAGCTTTCTGAATTCGCCATAATTATATGATTTTCCATGATTTATTGGCAGAGGGCGCAGTATACAGATTATTGCTGAAAACGGGTAGTTTTGCTGTCAGTAATGACCTTTTTATGCTAGTATTTGCGTCTTTGAAAAAGCCCTGAAAAAAGGGAAAAAAGCATTACAAATTCGGGGTCTGCAAAGGTAGCTTTAAGGGTTCAGGGCAAGTCCCTGAATGTGGCTTTTTTCCCTTCGAAATTTCTGCAAAATGGTGTTCCCGGGTTAATTGTCCGGGTTGCCTGTGAGCATAATCAAAGCCAGGCCAATCCATCGAATCTCTTGCTACAGAAACCCGATGGATCCAGGGGGTTAAAACAGGTCAGGCCGGCAAATACAGAATTATCAAGATCCAATACCCTGAATTCAAGAGTCGAGCCACGGCCGACTTACATCCTTAACTACTGGCAGTAACCGTAACAGGACAGAAGTTTTATGACAGACGAACAGGAACCGATTCAGTCAGTTACTATTGAAAGTGAGATGAAGCAGTCCTACCTGGATTACGCGATGAGCGTAATTGTGGGCAGGGCTTTGCCAGATGTGCGTGACGGTCTCAAGCCTGTGCATCGGCGTGTATTGTTCGCCATGAGTGAGCTTTCCAATGACTGGAACAAGCCCTACAAAAAGTCTGCTCGTGTAGTGGGTGATGTAATCGGTAAATATCATCCTCACGGTGATTCTGCGGTTTATGAAACGATTGTCAGGATGGCGCAGGATTTTTCCATGCGCTACACGCTGGTCGACGGGCAGGGTAATTTTGGTTCTGTCGATGGTGACTCAGCAGCGGCCATGCGATACACCGAGATCCGCATGGACAAGATTGCCCACGAGCTGTTGGCAGATCTGGAAAAAGAGACTGTCGATTTTACCGAGAACTACGACGGTACAGAACTCATTCCGGATGTCATGCCAACGCGGGTTCCCAACTTGCTGGTGAATGGTTCCTCTGGCATTGCTGTGGGTATGGCAACCAATATCCCTCCCCATAATCTCAGAGAAGTCATAAGCGGCTGTACTGCTCTGATGGCCAATCCGGATCTCGAAATAGATGATTTGCTGGAGTATATCCAGGGCCCTGATTTTCCAACGGCCGCACTGATCAGTGGCAGGGCAGGCATCGTCCAGGCCTACCGCACCGGACGCGGAAAAATCCATATACGTTCGAAAACAGAAATTGAGGAAAGGGAAAACGGGCGTCAGAGCATTATTGTCACCGAGATTCCTTATCAGTTGAATAAAGCACGACTGATCGAGCGTATTGCCGAGCTGGTTAAGGAAAAGAAGCTCGAAGGCATTTCTGAATTACGTGATGAATCTGACAAGGACGGCATGCGAATCGTTATCGAATTGCGCAAGGGCGAGGTGGCGGATGTTGTGTTGAATAATCTGTTTGCCCAGACCCAGATGCAGATGGTCTTTGGGATCAACATGGTGGCGCTGGTTGATGGGGAACCGAAAACCCTCAACCTCAAGGAAATGCTCGAAGCTTTTATTCGTCACCGCCGTGAAGTGGTTACACGGCGTACCGTTTTTCTGCTAAGAAAGGCACGGGAAAAAGGCCATATTCTTGAGGGCCTTGCTGTTGCCCTGGCAAATATTGATGAAGTGATAGAGCTGATCAAGAGCTCTCCCAGCTCTGCAGAAGCGAAGGTCAAACTGTTAGCGAAGAGTTGGCGTTCTGAAAGTGTGGAGGCCATGTTGGCCGAAGCAGGGCCTGATGCCTGCCGTCCTGATGACTTGCCTGAGAACCTGGGACTTCATGAAGGCGAATACTGGCTTTCTCCTGATCAGGCACAGGCAATTCTTGAGTTGCGTCTGCATCGTTTAACAGGCCTTGAACATGAAAAGCTGATTAACGATTATCAGGAACTGATCAAACAGATTGCCGGATACCTTGAGATTCTCGGTAATTCAGATGTTCTGATGGCTCTTATCAAACAGGAACTGGAGGATATCGACAAGGAGTATGGCGATGACCGCCGTACTGAAATCACCAGCTCTACTCATGACCTCACTGTGGAAGATTTGATTACCGAAGAAGACAGAGTGGTGACGATCTCCAGCTCAGGCTATGCCAAGAGCCAGCCGCTTACCGATTATCAGGCGCAGCGCCGTGGCGGTACCGGAAAGGCAGCTGCCTCAGTGAAGGATGAAGATTTTGTAGAACATCTGCTGGTCGCCAGCAGCCATGACACGCTTTTATGCTTTGCCAGTTCCGGCAAGGTGTTCTGGCTAAAAGTTTTCCAGATACCTCTGGCAAGCAGAACTTCGCGCGGAAAACCTATAGTAAACATCCTGCCCCTTGAAGACGGAGAAAGCATCACCAGTATGTTGCCAATTCGTGAATACGAGGAGGGAAAATTTGTATTTATGGCGACAGCCAATGGTACCGTCAAGAAAACACCGCTGGTCAGTTTTTCACGGCAGCGTAGCGTCGGGCTTAAGGCCCTTGAGCTGGAAGAGGGTGATACGCTGGTGAAAACCGCCGTCACTGATGGCTCCAAGGATGTCATGCTCTACTCAAGTTCCGGCAAGGTGGTGCGTTTCAGGGAAAGTGATGTCAGGGCGATGGGAAGGACAGCCAAAGGGGTGCGTGGAATACGCCTTGAAAATGGCCATCATATGGTGGACATGATTATTCCTGAAGAGAACGGTCAGATTCTTGCGGTCAGTGAAAATGGTTATGGTAAACGCACAATTGTTACTGAATTTCCGACCAAAGGCCGTGGAGGTAAGGGTGTCATTGGTATTCAGACGAGTCAGCGTAATGGAGCTGTGGTCGGCGCTGTGCAGGTTTTCGAAGGTGATGAAATCATGCTTATCAGTGACAAGGGTACGCTTGTGCGAACCCGCTGTGATGAAGTCTCATCCCAGGGGCGAGCAACTCAGGGTGTGCGCTTGATCAAGCTGAAAGAAAACGAATCACTTGTTGGTGTCGAGCGCGTTGAAGAACCTGAAGTAATTATGGATCTTGAAGACGGGAGTGATGAAGCTGCCACTCCAGCGCAGACTTCAGAATCTGTGGATCCCTCTGTTACGACCAATACGGATGCACAGGAAAGCGCCAGCAGTGAGGACAGCAATACAGACGAGGACGACGACAGGGAAAGTGATGAGTAAGCTACTTTCTTCAGACCGGGTAGCTTACCTGGGTCCGGAAGGCACTTACTCCCATGCAGCGCTGGAAAAATATTTCGGCAGCCAGCAGCCTTGTCTGGCAGTTGATGATATTCCTGCTGTTTTCAGTGCTGTGGATTTGGAAAACGCTGAATTTGGACTTGTCCCCGTAGAGAATTCCAGCGAAGGATCGGTTACCCAGACGCTGGATTGCTTTGGTGAATTTGACTTTATTATTTGTGGTGAAGTAATGCTGCGCATTCAGCATTGTCTTCTGGCCCAGCCTGGTACTGCTCCTGAAAATATCAGTCGGGTTGTTTCCCATCAGCAATCACTGGGTCAATGTCGATACTGGCTGCAGCAAAATTATCCAGGTGTTGAAAAAGTGTCGGTGCTGAGTAATGCCGAAGCTGCTATTCAGGCATCCCATTTGCAGGATACAGCCGCCATTGCGAGCAGGACCGCTGCTGAAATCTATGGCTTATCGATCCTTAATGAAAATATCGAGGACGTGCACGATAACACCACCCGCTTTGCCATCATTAGTAAAAATAATGCACAGGCACCGACAGGTCGCGATAAATCCTCGCTGATTATCAGTACAAGGAATGAACCCGGTGCCTTGTTTAATGCACTGGAGCCTTTCAAGAATCATGCTGTCAATCTGATCAAGCTTGAATCGAGGCCTTCGCGCAAAGAAGCCTGGTCATATTCTTTTTTTGTGGATATTGAAGGACACCATGAGGATGCGAATATCCGTGCGGCGTTTGAAGAATTGTCCGGGCACTCCCTGGAATTCAGGGTGCTGGGTTCCTACCCGGTGGCCACCCCTTAAATTAATTAAGATAGTGTGACTAACCAGTATGACAGCCAGTGTGATTGAAAATCTGAAAGTCGTCATTGTTGGCCTTGGCCTGATTGGTGGTTCTATCGCCAGGGGACTTGTTGCGAAACAAACTGGAGCCAGGGTTGTTGCTGTAGGGCGTAATGAAGCAATCCTGCAAAAAGCCCTTGATGATGGCGCGATCAGTAGCTACTCCACCGATATTACCCAAGCCTGCAAGGATGCGGATCTGGTCGTTATTGCTGTCCCCAGTCTCACGGTAAAACACATTCTGAAAGAGCTGCAGCCTGTTCTTGCCAGCCACACCGTGGTCACGGATGCTGCCAGCGTTAAAGGCGAGGTTATTGAGAGTGTGACCGAGGTCTTTGGCTGCGTTCCGGAAAACTTTGTTCCTGGTCATCCCATTGCCGGTTCAGAGCACAGTGGGTACTCTGCCTCTTCTGCGGACCTGTTCGAACATAAAAAGGTTATCCTGACGCCCTTGGAAAATACCCGTCAATCCGCGCATGAGCTTGTGCAAAATTTCTGGGAGCTTCTTGGTGCCCAGGTAATAAGTATGTCTGTAAAGCATCATGATGAAGTGCTGGCCGCCACCAGTCACCTTCCGCATTTGCTTGCTTTTGCATTGGTGGACACATTGTCCCGGCAGGGTGAAAGCGAGGAAATTTTTCGTTATGCCGCAGGAGGCTTTCGCGATTTTACGCGCATAGCATCAAGTGATCCGCAAATGTGGCATGATATTTTTATGGCAAATGGTGACGCCACGATTACTGTTCTGGATGAGTACATTGAAGGTCTTTATCGAATGCGAACAGCTATCAAGGACAAGAATTCAGATGAATTGATGTCCACGTTTATCCGCGCGAAAAAATCCAGAGACATATTTCTGGAAATGTTTTCCGCCAAGCGAAAATAAACCTGAAGACTTTTATACCAAATGATATTGGTAAAACATGGCATTAATGCAGCTGATGCTATTAGCGCTGTTCTCTTAATTAACAAAAGGTAGATTGATAAATCTTATGTCAGATCTCGTTTTTAAAGTAACACCGGGTGGTCAACTGAGTGGTGATATCCGGGTCCCCGGTGATAAATCGATTTCCCATCGCTCTATAATTCTGGGCTCCATCGCAGAGGGGCTCACAAGCGTGGAAGGTTTTCTTGAAGGCGAAGACAGCCTGGCGACTCTCAAGGCATTCCGTGCCATGGGTGTTGAGATAGATGATGTCGTTGCTGGAAAAACCACAATTCACGGGGTTGGCCTGCATGGTTTGCAGCAGCCTTCCGGCGCACTTTATCTGGGTAACTCCGGTACTTCCATGCGTCTTTTATGCGGCCTGCTGGCAGCGCAGCCTTTTGCCACAACCCTGACCGGGGATGAATCCCTGTCCAGCAGACCCATGCGTCGGGTCACAGACCCATTGACAGAAATGGGGGCCAATATTGTTTTGCAGGAAGGCGGAGTAGCGCCTGTTGAAATCTCTGCAGGCAAACTACATCCGATTATTTATGACCTGCCTGTGGCCAGTGCCCAGATTAAATCCTGTTTGCTATTGGCTTCCCTTTATACCAACCCGCTTGATGGCAGCTCCCAGATCAAGGAACCCGCTCCGTGCAGAGACCACACTGAGCGCATGTTACGGGGGTTTGGCTATGCCGTCGGTACTGAAGGGGCTCGTATCAGTATCACCGGCGGTGGCAGCCTGAAAGGCTGTCATATTGATGTGCCGGCAGATATCAGTTCAGCGGCATTTTTTCTGGTGGGGGCATCCATCGCTGAAGGCTCAGACCTGATGTTGCGTCACGTGGGAATAAACCCGACCCGAACCGGCGTCATAAATATCCTGCTAGCGATGGGCGCGAATATCACCCTGGAAAACCAGAGAGAGGTTGGCGGTGAACCCGTTGCTGATATTCGGGTGAAATATGCACCACTGAAAGGAATTGATATTCCTCTTGACCAGGTTCCCCTTGCCATAGATGAGTTTCCTGCCTTGTTCATTGCCGCAGCCTGTGCCCAGGGCACAACCACGCTCAGTGGAGCTGAAGAGCTCAGAGTAAAAGAAAGTGACCGCATACAGGTCATGGCTGACGGTCTTGCGACGCTGGGAGTCAGGCATGTGGTCAAGGATGATGGCATTATTATTGAGGGCGGCAAGTTGGGCGGTGGTGAAATAAACAGCCATGGTGACCACAGAATTGCCATGGCTTTCACTATGGCAGGACTAAAAGCGACTGAAGAGATAAGCATTCATGATTGCCATAATGTGGCAACGTCTTTTCCGGGTTTCACGGATCTTGCCGGTAAAGCCGGTATTTCCCTAGAGTCTTCAGAAAATTAACGGGGCTCCAATACAGGGCTGCAGGATGCCAGGCAGGACCAATTGCAGGGCCAATAAGCAGGACCTTTCGCAGGACAATGGATAGATGAGTGAGCATGTCCCGGTTATAACAATTGATGGGCCCAGTGGCACTGGCAAGGGCACTATCACACAATTACTCGCGCAGCGTTTGGGCTGGCATTTACTCGACAGTGGTGCGCTGTATCGGGTGGTAGCCGTAGGTATCGAAAAAAA
>JAUHWU010000128.1 GCA_030427065.1 Gammaproteobacteria bacterium
GCCCACTGAAACCCTCAAGCATGAGCTCAAAGCCTTAAGCCTGACTTTTTCCGAACAGGATATTATCGAGATCATGACGGAACACACCGCCAGGGCCGTTTTCCTGGAGGATGAAATCGGTACTCTGGACGCAGGAAAAGCTGCTGATGTGGTCATTATTGATGGCAATCCACTGGAAAATATTTATGACCTGCTCAATGTAGAGCTGGTTGTGAAGGGTGGTAAGGTTGTCGTCAATAAAATGTAAGCAAGAGGAGCAGTGGGCATGAAATTTTTTCTGGCAGTGTTGCTATTGATCACTACCGAAGCGGTTGTCGCACAGGATTTTTCCGCTGCCCCGCCGCTTCCGTCATTCCCTCAATTTTTCGAGACTACTGAGTATGCCATTCAGGTCGATCTGGTGGCGGATGGCTTGTCCAACCCCTGGGCGATGGCTTTTCTGCCCGATGGTGACATGCTGGTGACTGAACGTGCCGGTCGCTTGCGACGCATACATAATGGTGTGTTGGATCCACTGGATATCGCTGGCGTTCCGGAGGTCAAAATAACTGTGCTTGGCGGTTTGCTGGGAATTTTGCTGCATCCGGATTTCGCCAGTAACCGGACTTTGTATTTAAGTTATGCCAAGGGCCATGAAGATGGCCGACGCAGCACCACGGCCATTGCCCGCGCTGTCCTGAATGGTAACAGCCTGGAGGATGTCGAGGATATTTTTATCGCCAACTCCTGGAGTGCCTCACCCACAAACTTTGGTGGCCGTATGGTATTTGGCAACGACGGCAAGCTCTATATGACTATTGGTGAACGCCAGGAAGAGGTGCGTGCCCAGGATGGTCTTGATCATGGAGGCAAAGTGATTCGCCTGAACGCGGATGGTTCAGTGCCACAAGATAACCCCTTTGTTGGTCGTGATGATATATTGCCGGAAATTTTTGCTCTGGGTATACGCAGTCCCCAGGGCCTGACAGTGCATCCGGATAGCGGTGAGCTTTGGGAAAATGAACATGGTCCATTAGGTGGTGATGAGGTCAATATCATCAGGGCCGGGCGCAATTATGGCTGGCCGGTAGTGACCTATGGCAGAGACTATGATGGTGTAGCCATTAGCGATTTGGCGGAACGGGATGATTTTGAATCACCGTTTATGTACTGGGTGCCATCCATCGCGATTTCCGGAATCAGTTTTTATACTGCGGATGCCTTCCCTCGTTGGCAGGGCAATGCCTTTGTTGGTGCAATGGTTATGGGGCGTACCCCCATGACCGGCCATATCCAGCGTATTACCTTCAGTGATGAAGGCATTGCGCTGGCGCGTGAACCGATCCTGCTGCCTCTGCGTCAACGTATTCGTGATGTGCAGCCCGGCCCCGATGGTAATCTTTATGTGCTTACAGATCAGAACCCGGGCGCAATTCTGAAGATTTCTCCCGCACAATAAAAAGCCCCGAAAATACCGGGCTTGTTTCTACAAGACTTGGCAGCTAAATCTATATTGCCCTAACAAGGTTGGGTCTTTGTGCCAGGTGGTCGGTAATCTGCTCATAGGCCAGCGCAAACTCCAGTACTTTCTGGTCTTCACCGAACTTGCCCATAATCTGCATTCCCATAGGCCTGCCCTGGCTGTCAAAGCCCACTGGTACATTGACCACCGGAATTCCGCCAAGGCTCGCATATAAGGTGACTTCCATCCAGCGGTGGTAAGTGTCCATAGTGCGACCATTAATTGTTTCAGGCCAATGGGTTTCCTTTGAATAGGGAAAAAGCTGGGCGGTTGGTAAAGCCAGGAAATCGTAACTGTCAAAAAGCCTGTCCAATTCGCGATACCAGTTTGCGCGAATCATATTGGCTCTGTTGACATCGCTTTCGCCCAGGCTTAGCCCCTGCTCTATTTCCCAAATCAGTTCCGGTTTCAGCTGTGGACGTGTTGCCGGGTCGTTATAATAGTTCAGCATTGACAGGCGTCGGGTATGGCGTAGTGTAGTCCAGCAAAACCACATGTCGAATAAATTTATTTCCGGTTTAACAGGTTCTATATTCGCGCCCGCCTCGGCAACGCTGCCCAGATTTTCTTCACACAACTCCAGTACCCCAGGTTCCATGGCAAGGTAATTATCGAAATTACCCATCCAGCCAATTTTGACATCACGCAGGCTCAAAGGATTGAACTGTTGTGCAACCGGTGCCACAGCGATGGTCTGTAACAATCGAATGGTATCTTCGGTATTACGCCCCATGGGGCCGGAGGTGGAAAGTGCGCGCGGTTCGCTATCTGTTCCACTCATAACATTGGCGCTGGGTCTGAAACCAATCACGTTATTATAGGCGCCCGGATTTCTTAAGGAGCCCATCATGTCGCTGCCGTCAGCCACAGGCAACATGCGTGTGCCAAGCCCGCTTCCGGCACCCCCACTACTGCCACCGGAAGTGAGAGTCGGGTTATAGGCACTGCCGCATGCGCCGAACAAAGAATTGTAGGATTGAGAGCCCAGGCCAAACTCAGGCACATTGGTTTTGCCAATAAAGATTGCTCCCGCTTCACGCATTCGCGCCACCGGAGCGCTGTCATTTTCACCTATTCGATCAGCAAACATCAGCGAGCCGCTGGTATAGGGTAAACCTGCTACCTCAGTCAGATCTTTTGCTGCATGGGGCATGCCATGCATCCATCCCCGGTACTCACCTTGTGCCAGTGCCTGATCTGCAGCAAGCGCCTGGTTAAGCAGGACATCATCATCCACCAGGTTAATAATGGCGTTATAGACAGGGTTATAGGTATGAATTCGCTCGAGATAAGCCTGCATGACTTCGACACAGCTGGCATGTTTGTCGCGAATGGCAATTGATAACTCAGTGGCACTCAGGTCGGTGAGCTGCGATGAAAAGTTCGAGGCAGTGTGGCTGCAACCGGTCAATCCTGCCATGGTAGTAGTGACGCCAAGCGTTAATGAATTTTTTAAAAATCGCCTTCTTTGCATGTTGAATAACCACTTTTTTGTCTGAATATTTGTGTGAAATTTAAAAGATAGTTACATATCCTTCCTTAATAGTGAAACAAAAAGGCAGCACTTTTTTGGTACAAAAATGCGCACGTTTATGGTGCGAAAAATTTGCTAATAATAAATAGAAAAGGGGTATTAAAAAAAAGATGGCATGAGGCTTGTTGCTAATATTAAAACAAAAAAAACCCCGCAATTGCGGGGTTTTTGTTCAGGGTGATAAAAAACCCCTGGGATTTATTACATGATTAACGTCGTCGTTGCTCTTCTACTTCTACGCTGATCACAGCTTCGATGCGACGATTTTGTGCACGGCCTGCATCTGTATTATTGGAAGAAACCGGACGTGACTCGCCATAACCTACTGTGCTCACCCGCTCAGCAGCAATGCCATTTTCATTAACCAGTTCATCACGGACAGCATTGGCGCGACGTTCGGACAGAGCCTGATTATAGGCATCAGAACCTCGGCTATCAGTATGGCCTTCAATAACTACATTGGTATTGCCATAGACTTCCATGAACTCGGCAAAATCCTGTATCTGGTTATCGTATTGGGGTTTTACCTCTGAACGATCGTAATCAAAATTCACCAGTAATTCCTGGCGACGCTGAGTGACTTCCAGGATAGGGCAGCCGTTACTGTCAACCGCCAGGTTGGCAGTTGTGTCAGGGCAGTTATCGCGTGAATCAACAACACCATCGCGGTCGCTGTCTATTTCACAGCCACGACTGTCAACCTGTGTTCCAGCAGGGGTATTGCGGCATGCGTCACTGCTATCAGGGACGCCATCATTGTCGCTGTCCATCATGGTTGTTGAACGTGAAGCTAGTGCTGGAGCAGAAGCACGTTTGCCGAATGTATAGGCAATACCCATGGACAGGGCATCATCAAAGCCATGAACGTCTTCGCCATTGATGAGCTTGTAGTCACCACGCAACATCCACTTGTCGTTCATCATGCGTTTGAAACCGAAACCCACATCAAGGGTATGTTCGGTTTCGTCATTAGCAAAACCGGCTGCTTCAAGGTCCAGATAGCCAGTGCCGAAGGCCAGGTAAGGCTGCCACCCATTGATCTGGTTGAAGTGGTAGTTCAGGCCGACTCGATAAAGATCCAGGTCAGCATCGCCACCAATGAATTTCACATCTGAACGAATCATGTAGTAGTCGGAAGATACAGACCAACGCTCGGACAGCGGAAGTTCTCCACCTAAAACGATTCCCAGGTCATCATCAATGTTGCGGTCGGTATCTGAAAAATAGCCAACGCCACCAATATAGATGTTGCCTGTATTGAGAATTTCCTGGGCTGACAACAGACCAGAAAACATCAGGCTAATGGTGAGGAATGTTGTGGTGAATATCACCTTCAGGGATTTCATGTAATTTCCTTTAAAAAAGTAGTGTTATTGGGGTTGATCGGGCGCGAATAGTAGGCTGATTGCAGAAAAATACAATAGTTATTGATGATATTTCACAGATAAATACAGTATTCACGGAGCGTGATAATACTGAATCCAGAGATTGATTCAAGTGACATGACCAGATGGCCCCGGTTATGCGTCAAAGATGTCTTTTTTATAGGGTCAAAGGAAGTTGTTCGGCCAGATCATGGTGCGCCACATGTGTGAAGAAGGCGAGTCATCAAAACCCAGACCTTCCTCAGGCTGTCGGAAATTGCGCGCAATGATGTCATCAAATTCCCCGATTCCAACCGGGGTGTCCAGTTCATCAAAGAAGTAGATGTCATAGAGCGTGATGTAACGGGACGTCATATACCATTTATGCTGCATGGCATACTCCGCGTCGCGTTTAATATAGGCAGGGGGTTCATAATCGTCACCGAACAGCTGAAGATAGAGTTCGGGGTATTCGTAATTCACAGCAGGATCCGGGGTATAGCGCAGGGCCTGATGATACTTCACAGCCCAGGCTACTTCTTCATCCACATAGGGAGCGATCAACTGGCTTCCCCAGTAACCATGGTCGGTGCGGATCAGGCAGGCATTGGTAATGTCATGCAGCATACAGGCCAGTACGACTTTATCGTTGCGCCCGTCATCTTTTGCGCGCTTGGCTGATTCCAGCAGGTGGCGCCGGGTGGATTCATTCATGCGCAGATTGAAAAAGTCCTGCAGTGTCGGTTTTTCCGGCATGCGCGGCAGCGCCGGGTTATCCCCCATCATCAGTACATGGGCAGCATCCACTTTGCCCAGCATCTCGGCGCGCAAGTCAGGCAGGTCAGTACCATAGGTGCCGACGGGTTGAGGCACGATCAGACGTTCACGACCTGCCTGGGGCCAGGGTTTATTGTCACTCATTTAATTTAATTTCCGATTTGGTATTCAGTGTGATTGTAACCTGAAGAAAATCAATCAGGGTTGCCAGCGCGAGGCAGCAGCCATAAAGGCGAGAGTTTCCCCATCCTGGGCCGAATTATCACCCGCTGGGAAATAACTTAGTTTCACGATAACAGTCTGTGTGTCCGGATCAATATAGATGTATTGTCCCTGCAGGCCAATGGCAGAAAAGGCTTCGCTGTTTCCCATGGTCCACCACTGATAGCCATAGCCACCACGACGCTGATCTTCACCGCCAGAAGGCTGGGTCGACAAGTTTATCCAGTCTTCGGACACAATACGCTGGCCATTGGCGACTCCGCCATTAAGTACCATCTGACCCACACGGGCATAGTCGCGCAACGTGGCATTGTAACCAGCACCACTAAATTCCCTGCCTATACCAGGTGGGCCATCCATAATATAGAAACCATCGGCTTCAGCCCCCAGCGGTTCCCATAGACATCGTTCAGTGTAGGCCGAGGTACTCATGCCGGTGCTGCGTTCAATCAGCCAGCCCAGTACGGCGGTATCGATGGTTTTGTACTGAAAAACTTCGCCGGGCTGATTGATGCTGGTTAATGTTTTTGCAACATCGGTAAAACGGCTATTGTTTTTAACCAGGGAAGAAATATGGTTGCTGGCGGCAATGCCGGGATTGGCAAAGTCATAGCGTTCTTCATAGTCCACGCCAGAGCGCATTTGCATGACATGACGGATTGAAACTCTCTCATAGCCACCGCCTTCAAGCTCTGGTAGATAGTCGGAGATGGATGTATCCAGGGAATCGATATAACCCTCTTCCATGGCACAGCCAACAAGAATGGAGGTGATGGACTTGGTCATCGACCAGCCAATAAAGCGGGATTGTGGTGTGGAATTGTTTCGGTAAATCTCGGTCACTATTCTGCCGTTCTTCATCACAAGCAGGGCGTTGGTGTAGGTGCGCTCCAGAAATTCGTCTGCGGTGTAGGCGTTTCCCTGCCAGTTATAGGAGAAATCCATGGCATGATCGGTCCTGGGTAATTCCCAAACCGGCCCGCTGCGGGCTACGCTGCGGGTAGTAAATAACTGGTCCATTTCCCGAAACGCCAGCGTACTGACATTGTTGTCCAGCATACTCCATCGCAGAATCTGCACTGCCACGGGAACATCAGAAGGGATTCCTTCCAGAGGCCCCGGCAGCTTTTGTTGCGCAAGCAACTGCAATGAAAACAGGCAACCGGCAAAAAGCGAAAAAATCTTTATTTGTAATTTGTTCATATTATTCTTCCCAGGGGGGTATTTCGCCCACACCCACTTGAGCAGAATTCACCAGGATGAAATTATCAAGGACGTCAATGACATCAGGATAGAGCTCACGCATTTTGGCGATAAGCACATTGGAATTTCGGGCAGTTTTTGCTTCCCGATTAAAATCGACAATATAGTCACGAGTGAAGGCAAGACTGGAAACGTCATCGTCCATACCGGGACGTTTGTGACCAGCCACAACAACCTCTGGATCCAGTTCCATCAGGGCGTTCAGGTTTGCCACCCAGTCGAGACGTTGTTCCTCGAGAGTTTCGCCGAGCCACACATGAATGCCTTGAAAAGCTATATCTCCCGCGATCAGCGCTCTGAGTTCGGGAATCCAGATGGCCGTGGCATTATGATGGTCACCCTGCATCGGTCCCACCACTTCCAGGCGATGGCCTTCCACTTCAAACCAGTCCTGTGTCATTGGTACAGGCGCAGTAGGAAATTCCGGGCCGTTATTACCCAGCATCGGACTCCAGCGGGCAATCTTGAATGGAATGGAGCGCCAGATATCGGCCACCACATCGGGATGGGAAATAACCTTTGCATCAGGATAGGCATCCATCACAACCTGCATGGCCCAGAAATGATCCGGATGGTCATGCGTGATATAGATAGTAGTGAGGTTCTTGCCGGTTTCCAGCATGTCCGCCACCAGCCGGTGTGCATCGGCATTGGTGAAGGGTGCATCAATCAGCACCATGTCTTTTTCGCCCATGACCAGCGTAAAATTGGCATGCAGGCTGGGTTCGCTGGATGTAATGACTTCAAGGGAAATAGTCTCAGCGGCAGCATGGGCTGGAACATGCATTATCAAGGTCAACAATGGCACTAATAGTGTGCAGCAGGTTTTTTTGAGGTTCATTTCTCTCTCCTGATTATTCTTATTAAGGTGTTTATAACGCAAGAGCGCGGCTTCTACTACCCGTTAAAGCAAGATATCCTGATAATTCGCCTTCCGTTATACACAGGGGTATATATAATAATTTTACCGTTAGTTTTACTTATAACAATTTATTAGAGCAAGTTATTAAACGCATGCCGCTGAAAACAAGTCATATTCTTTTTCCTTTGCTGACCCTGATGCTGGTGGGCTGTGGCGAGGACGGTGATTCCGGGCAACAGGCAAGTATTGCCAGTCAGCTCTCCTATAACTGGGATGTCCGTCCCATCATTTCAGATAACTGTTTTGCCTGCCATGGTCCCGATGCCGAGGGTGGACAGAAAGCCGGCCTGAGACTGGATTTAGCGGAAGTTGCTACCGGTGAACTGCCGGAATCGCCAGGTAAATTTGCAATTGTTCCCGGTGATCCCGACGTCAGCGAGTTGGTGCGCAGAATCATGTCAACGGATCCTGATGTCGTTATGCCGCCCCCTGAGACCAATAAAACCTTAAGCCTTGCAGAGAAGCAGTTATTAACCAACTGGATTGAACAGGGCGCGGAATATGAAAGGCATTGGGCCTATGTGCCCGTTAGTAGACCAGATACACCTGAGCCTGCAGGGATAAATGAAATTGATGCATTTATTAATGCGCGCCTGGCACAGGAAGGCCTTGCGCTTTCCCCGGAAGCTGACAAAGCCACTTTAATCAACCGTCTTACTCTTGACCTGACCGGACTGCCACCGACGCTGGCAGCAGTGGATGCCTTTGCGATGGATACCTCTGCAAACGCCTATGAGAATCTGGTAGATACCTTGCTGTCATCAGTGGAGCAT
>JAUHWU010000129.1 GCA_030427065.1 Gammaproteobacteria bacterium
GCCACCATGTCGGATGGCGCTGCGCTTATCCAACCTACAAAATTCCCGGCTACACTACACACCGCCCGAAACGTCTCCAACCCCCCAGCCCCATAAATAAGAAACCAGTCATCTTCTTGCATCCTGCATCCTGTCTCCTGCATCCTGCATCCTGTCTCCTGCATCCTGCATCCTGCATCCTACATCCTGTCTCCTGTATCCAGATCAAAGTCGCCTCAAGTCAGCGACCGATGGCCGCCATGTCGGATGGCGCTGCGCTTATCCGACCTACAGTAAACTGCTCACCTTTATCCTTTTTCCTTTATCCTTTTTCTTGCCTCTTATGGCTTTGCCGCCCCGTCGTGATGAAAACGTCGATAAATAATCGGTAACAAAAACAGCGTCAGCAGCGTTGAGCTAATCAGCCCGCCAATCACCACAATAGCCAGCGGTTTCTGGATTTCAGAGCCAGGACCAGTGGCCAGTAGCAGTGGTACCAGCCCTATGGCGCAGATTGATGCCGTCATCATCACAGGCCTTAAGCGCCGCAAGGCACCTTCCCTGACCACCCGGGAAATTTCCAGTCCCTTTGAGACCAGATAATTGAAATGGGACATCATGACCACACCGTTGAGTACCGCGATTCCCAGCAAGGCAATAAACCCCACCGAGGCCGGCACAGAAATAAATTCACCGGTAAGCCAAAGGGCAATCAGGCCACCGGTAAGGGCAAAAGGAATATTCGACAGGATAATCAGGGTTTGCTTAATGGAGCGGAACGTCAAAAACAAAATGAAGGCTATAAGTGCCAGTGCCACCGGGACCACCAGTGTGAGTCGCGCGGCTGCACGTTGCTGATTTTCAAACTCACCACCCCACTCCAGGCTGTAGCCTTCGGGTAAGGCGACATTGTCGGCGATGGCCTGCTTGCCTTCTTCAACAAAGCCTACCAGATCGCGCCCTTCCACATTGGTTCGTATTACCGCAAAACGTCTGCTGGATTCCCTGGAAATACTCACAGGCCCTTCCACACGTTTGATAGTCGCAATTTCTGCCAGTGGCACAACATCGCCTCCAGGCAGGTTAATCAGGTTATTACGCATCAGTTCCAGACCATCGCCTTGCATGGAAGCAAAACGCAGCATCAGGGGAACTCTGGCGCTACCCTCGATAACGGTGCCTACGCGCAGGCCCTCAATTTCCGAACGCAGACGGGTCTGCAGCTCATCGGCGTTGAGCCCGAGTTGTCCTGCCCGATAGCGATCCACCTCTACCTGAAGATATTGGGCGCCTTCATTAATGGTGGCAATGGTATCCACACTACCGGGAACGGCTTCTATCGCGACAGCAATTTCCTGCGCTTTTTGATTAAGAGTATTAAGGTCCGTACCAAACAGCTTGATGGCTACATCGCCCCTGGAGCCGGTGAGCATTTCCGAGACCCGCATGTCGATAGGCTGGGTAAAGCCGTAGTTGATGCCCTTGAATTGTTCCAGTACCAGACGCAGCTTTTCTTCCAGCTCCAGTTTTGAACCCGCTTCCCATTCATCGCGCACTTTTAATTGCAAAAACATATCGGTTTCGTTCAGTCCCATGGGGTCCATACCGATTTCATCGGAGCCACTGCGCGATACCACGCGAATCACTTCCGGCACTTCTTCGATGATGGCCTGCTCAACCAGTTGCACCATGCGCGTCGTGGTACTGAGGTTTACCGAAGGAATGGATTCCAGCTGAATAATAATGTCGCCTTCATCCATGGTTGGCATAAAGGTTTTTCCAACAAAGGGAAAAAGCAGCACCGTGACAACCAGCAAGACACCCGCCATACCCAGCACATAGGCAGGATGATCCAGGGCTTTATTGAGCAAGGGCTTATAAATTTTTGACAGGGTGCGGCTCAGCCAGGGATCGCCATGGGCATCGGCTTTTACAGCAAAGCTGGCGATAACCGGAATCAGCGTCAGGGACAGCACCAGAGAACCCAGTAGCGCGAAAACAATCGTCAGGGTCACTGGTCCAAACAGCTTGCCTTCCAGTCCTTCCAGCGTCAGTAGCGGCAGGAACACGATAACAATAATAATGATGCCGGCAGTAACAGGCACCGCCACATCTTTTACTGCCCTGAAAACAATATGCAGTCGGGGTAATTTGCCACCGCTTTCTTTTTGATGATGCAAGGCCGACACAATGTTCTCCACGATCACGATCGAGGAGTCCACCAGCATGCCTATGGCTATCACCAAACCACCCAGACTCATCAGGTTGGCGGACATGTCCATGGTATTCATCATCAGGAAAGTAATCAGCGCCGACAGGGGTAGTACTACCGCAACGCTAAGCGCTGCCCGAACATTGCCCAGAAATAATCCCAGCAGCACAACCACCAGTACCACCGCTTCAATCAGCGCCTTGGACACCGTACTGACGGCGCCTTCGATCAGCACACTGCGGTCATGGAAAATCTGTGTAGTGGTGCCTTCAGGATAACTGGTAGTCAGTTCTTCAAGTCTATCACGAACGCCTTCCACCACTTCTCTGGCATTAGCGCCACGTAGCCCAATAACCAGCCCCTGAACCGCTTCAGACTGACCGTCGGCTGTAACTGACCCGTAACGCTCAAGTTCTCCCATACGAATGTCTGCAATTTCTGACAACGGGATTGCCTGGCCAAGCGCGTTTACTACCTGAATATTATCTATTTCATGCAAGCGGGTAATGGCCCCGGCTACCCTGACCAGGATAGCTTCTTCGCCCTGATCGATACGTCCGGCACCATCGTTCTTGTTGTTCATTTCCAGCGCATCAATAATGTCGACATTACGCACCTGTAATGCCGCCATCTCGGCGCGGCGTGGAATCACCTCATAGGTTTTTACAATGCCGCCCAGTGAATTTACATCGGCCACACCGGGCACCGTGCGCAGCGCTGGTCTTATAGTCCAGTCCAGCAAAAATCGTTTTTCTTCCAGGGATAAGGTGTCGCTCTCGACAGTAAACATGAACATATCACCCAGCGGCGTGCTCATGGGGGCAAGCCCACCACTGATATCTCCGGGCAGAACATCCCAGACATTATTGATACGTTCGGTCACCTGTTGGCGAGCCCAGTAGATGTCCGTGCCTTCTTCAAAGTCCAGGGTGATAGAACTCAGGGCATACTTGGAAATTGAGCGCAAAATATCCTGACGCGGTATACCCAGCAGTTCTACCTCTATGGGTTGGGTAATGAGGGATTCCACTTCTTCCGGCGTCATCCCGGGCGCCTTGATAATTATTTTTACCTGGGTGGGCGAAATATCCGGAAAGGCATCGATGGGCAGAGTGACCAGTGCCCTGGTGCCAAAGCCAACCAGCAGCAATGCCAACAGGCACACCATCAGGCGTTGGCTAAGAGAAAACTGGATTAGCTGAGTGAACATGGATTTCTGGAAACTCCTGTATTACTGGCACGCTTTGTATTTCGTGCGTTTGCTGTATCGGGCTTATTCAATAGTGATGGCTTTAACGACAGTGGCTTATTCGCCACCAAGCCCCAGTTGAATACCCTTGAGTTGAGCGGCGCCCCGGGTGACTACTTCACTACCGGCTTCAATGCCATTTTGTGCCAGGTAGGCATTTCCTACTGCAATGAGTTCCAGGGTTCGTACTTCTACCCCGTCAGAACGGCGTACAAAGACCTGGGTCAGATCACCGCTATGGACCACGGCTTCACCGGGTATCAGCACACCGCCTCCCTGTGGCGTTAACAGCAGACTGACTACCTGACCGGGAAGTCGAGCCACAAGCTGATCAAACTCGGCATAGACATCGATCATCTGGGAGTTTTCATCGGCAGCATAATCCTGCTGGCGTAGCGTCAGACTATGGTTGCTGTCTGCCAGAGATGCCTTTTGACCCGCTTGCAGTTGCTGTGCAAGTCGAGCGGGCAATTGGGCTCGCACCCAAAGATTTCCGCTATTGAAGGAAACCAGTTCGCTGTTATCGGTAACATAAGTACCGACATTCTGCGCCAGATGACTGACGGTTCCGGCGACAGGCGAACGGATAAAATACTGTCCAAGCCCTGCCCCGCTTTCCAGCAGGGCCTGCATCTGGTCATCAGTGAAGCCGGCCACTTGCAGTCTCTGCCTTGCGGCCTGATCATTAATTCGCGCCTGCTGGAAATCACGGCGGGTCTGGATCATGCGCTGCTCTGAAATTACGCCTTCAGCCAACAACATTTCATCCTTGCCCAGATTGAACTGCGCTTCTTTCAGCGCACTATCAGCCATTATCCAGGCCTGCTGAATGCCCAGCAGTTCCTGACTATTAATGATGCCAAGCAATTGATTTTGTGACACCTTGTCTCCCGGAGCCACTTCCCAGCCAGTCACAACACCTTCATAGCGGGCAGTAATAGTCGATAGCGACAGGGGGGAATTGATTACCGTCGCAGGAACCCGCATACCGGCGTTACCATCAATAACCCGGACCGGCGTAAATTCGATACCAAAACGGGCAACTTCATCATTGGTCAACGCAATACGTTCCTGGGCATTCAACCCCATGGAAAGCAGGAAACTGAAATAAATCACTCCGATTTCCAGAAACTTCTTCATGGTAATACCCCTATAATCTGATTAAATTCTGTTATCAATCGCTGTTTTTCCAGCAGTAAAAGACGAAGCGTTCTGTCACTTTCCTGTGCCTGTTGCTGGGCAATGACGACTTCGGCCAATGTCGTTTCGCCAACCTCGAAAGCAGTCAGTGCCATGTTATAGCGCTGACTACTGAGATCCATCTGGGAACGTCTGAGCGGCTCTTCTTCTGCGACTATAAACAAGCTGTGTTCGACTTCGTGGAGGGCCGCATTGAGCTGAAGAAAACTGTTCTGATAAGACACTTCTGCATCTACCTTGGCGCGCCTGGCGCTGCTGCTTTGCGCAGACACAAAAGACCCGCCACCAAAGGGGATGCTCAGTTGGATGCCGACACTGCTAATGGAGTTCTGAAAGCGATCACCTCTTTCCCGACGGCTGCCAATGGTAATCGTTGGATTACCCCGCGCCGTGTTCTCGCTTTGTTTCACATTGGCCTCTGCAAGATTGACACTGCTTCTCAAAAACTGCAATTGGGGATGGGAATTCCCAATCTCTTCCTGTGACGTTAGTTCTTCCGAGTAGGCTTTTGCAGGACGCATAGTGAGCCCCGTCAAAAACTCATAGGTTCTCTCAGCATCGACCAGAGCGGCTTCAGCCTGAAGTAAATCCGCCTGGCTTTCCACCAGCAGGGTTTCTGCCTGCATCAGTTCCAGACGGGCAACCTCGCCTGCTTCAAACAGGGTAAGGGTGACATCGCGCAAGCGACGGGCATCAGCTACTACCTGGTTTTGCAAGGCTATACCCAATTCTGCTTCGGCCAACGCAGCAAGTACGTTTCTGACTCTACCTGCAACAACCCACGACAATAACTGCTTCCATTGCTCGACCTGGTTTACATAGCCTTCCCCGAGAGCACGCGTGTCACGCCGCTGTCCCGGACGCCATAATGGCATCTGTACGCCATATTCGAATTCCATCAACCCCACATTATCCAGACGACTATCGTCGTAATAATTCATTTGCACACTGGGCCTGCCAGCTATCCAGCTTTTTCCGGTATCGGTGTAACTTTCTGCCTGGTTTTCACGGACCGGGGTTTCCATATATTCCGGACTGTTTTCAAGGGCACTGGCAAAAACATCGGTGAAAGTAAGACTCTCACTGACAATGAGATGTTCATGGGACATCTGGGCCGCGAGCACAGGGACTGGCAGCAGTAATAACAAATAAACACGTAATCTCCAGACGCATTTCAGGAGAGATAATGTTTCTTTCCAAAGGGAAAAATATTTCAACATTAGTAATACTCGATTTTTTTCGAATGTCTATTTCGGCGAACAGGGTACACCTTAGTGACTTAACCTTACCGTAAACTTACACACCATGATTTTAGAAAAGAATTCAACAAGATATAGAGCAACTCAGGAGACAAAAATTTAAAAACTAGCACATTAGTTGAGCTGGATACAAAAAATAAAACAAGGACAGTTTATTGAAATGAAGGGGCAAAGGGGTCAAAACTCATACTCAATCAGAAAGCGATAACTGCTATTGGGGCTAGCGTTGCCCAGACCAAAAATAACACCGGTTTCCCAGTGCAGGGTTTTCCTCAAACTCACGCTGATATTACCTTGAATGACAGGACCTATGCCACGGGTGTTTTGTCCCGCATAAAATTCAATTGCTGGTTCAAATGCCTGGGAGTGACGGTAACGTATTTGTGTCGCCAGTACGGTTTCATATTCGTTGACAATATCTTCTCCCCACTCATTGATCAGCATCAGGTTGGCGGTACCACTGAAGCGCCCAAATTCCTTTTCCGTCAGGATACCCACAGTAATCTCGTTTTTATCGAGCTCCACTTCATTTTCATATTCAAAAAAAAGCCCCCAGTCAGCAAAATATTCTCCCTGCTCGGTTAGCTGCCACTTCAGTTCGGCTTCCCATGCCCCTAGGTGGAAATTATTCTGCCGGTTTTTTGTGCCTATGGCATAAAATTCAGCGAACAGCTTACTGCCAATGGAGGTGCCGATGGAAAACTGGTGAATCTCGGCAGGCGTCTGCAGTCCTTCCTGCGCATCCTGTATCACCGTGCGATATTCCAGTTCATTTTCCAGCGCATCCACATAAGGGTGATACACCTTGTCTACAACGATGCCATCTGCCTGTACATTCAGTGATGACAGGCAAAGCAAAAAGAAGACAGTTCCTGCCTTTAGATATTCAGTCACGTATTCTCCCTCAAATCATAATCATTAGTCTCTTTGCTGTTTCGCCAGGCCAATAAAAAAAGTGGACTAAAAGCGATCAGGAGTGCACTTAAAAGGTAAAACACAGCCTGTAGTACTGAGGGATTGGCTTCATAGCCAACCAGGGCATAAAGCAACTGACCAGTCACTGAATATTCGGGGATCAAACCGGAGCTGTTCCACAGCTCGGCTGTATAGGGCAGCCAATCTGCCTGCGTCAGTAACACAATAGCCTGGGAAGCCATATTGCCGGCAAACAATGCCAACAACAGCATGCAGACTCTATAGCTCCAGATTACCGGCATACTCAAAATCAGAAAATACAAAACAATGCCACTGCTTACCCCTATCCCTGCTGCCATAATGGCGCCAAGAATGGCCGGCGACACATTAACCGGATTTGAAAGCACACCGTTCATATAAAGAATTATTTCTGATACTTCGCGGGTTATGCCCAGCACAACGATAATACACATCAGCACAGGAGCCAGAGTATTGAGCATGGCAGCCCTGTTTATTCTGTTCGCGCTGTTGAACATGAAACAAAAAACTACCAGGGCAGTCAGCGTACAAATCTGAATGGATGCGTTAACCACTTCCAGCCCAACATAGTCAAACCATTGGGAAACAGCTGGCGTCATTGCCGCATAGAACCAGGCGCCCCCCAGTCCAAACAAAACCGACAACGGCAGCCAGCCAAGTGGTATCGACAGATTTTCCCGGCTCTTGCGGGTCAACAGGCGACTCAGCACCAGCAGCAAGCTGATCAACAAGGCGGCCTCGAGGATTTCCTGCAGAACCAGAATTACTGTACTCAGGAACATATGACGCCTCTGGCGTTGAAGGAGTCACAAGATAAAAGTCGCAAGTCCCAAGAATGACTTCTCAAGCTCAGGGGTTTTAATTTCTGAACAAGTCGTGAGTAAGCATGGGTAAAATAAAGCAGAACAAGCTGTCGCTTTTGCCAGACCGCCTTGCGACTTGAGACTTGTAACTTGTGACTGGACATCATTTAGCCACCACCTTGCCCTGTGCTGTCTTCGGAAAAAATTCACCAAAAAACGGATATTCACCAGGCGGTAATGGGCCGATAAAAATAACTGTCTTGCCATTGCCGGGTATGACTTTTTCCCGGTTGAGTTCATAACTTTCAAATTCTTCCGGCGTCGGATCATGATTAATAATGAACAGGCGAATTTTCTGATTGGCAGGCACTTCAATCGTAGACGGGTAGAACAGATGGTCGCGAATTTCAATTTGAATTTCAGGCGTGGCAGCAAATACCGAACTGGCAACAGGTAAACTCACCAGTAACAACAATATGCCGGATACAAAACCTTTGTTCATAATTCTTTCACTGGAAAACTTACCTTGAATGCACTGCCCTGGGCAAAGGAGGAATCAGCGACGCTTACCCGAGCCCCATGCAGATTGGCAACATGGCTGACAATGGTGAGTCCCAGACCACAGCCTGGAAGCGTCTTCTCATTCGGATTTTTTTCATTATGATAAAAGCGCTCGAA
>JAUHWU010000009.1 GCA_030427065.1 Gammaproteobacteria bacterium
ATCACAGATCCAGCCGGTGATACCAATATGCATATCCAGCTCCAGATAATCGCATAATTCTGCCTGAGTGCCGGTAAAACAATGAACTACACCCCGGGGCAGCGAATTACGGTATTCACGCAGTATCTGCATAAAGTCTTCATGGCCCTCACGCTGGTGCAGAAACACCGGCATCTGGAGATCAACTGCCAGCTGCAGCTGTTGTGACAGCGCGGCTTTCTGGTCATCACGGGGAGAATAATCGCGAAAATAATCAAGCCCGGTTTCGCCTATGGCTTTGACGCAGTCCTGCAAGGCCAGTACTTTCAGATCATCCGGCATGCGCTCATGAAAGCTCGCGGCTTCATGGGGATGTACGCCTGCGGTGCTGGAGAGATAGCCATCATAGTGGCTGGCAAGTAAGGCCGCTTTGGTACTGTCAGTGATGGAAGTGCCGGTCACCATAATATGTTCAATCCCGACCTGCTGCGCCTCATCGATTATCTGATCGAGATCGCCACTGAAACTTTCATGGCTTAAATTGGCGCCAATATCGATCAGCGGATAGGGGTTTTTCGTGTTCATGGGAGAATATTCGGTGCAGCTAAATATTTTGTGCATGGTACTTGTAGCCAGTTACTAGTTACAAGCCTCAAGTCACAAGTTTTGACTCTCAGGCACGCAATGAGGTTGAAAAGCTACGTCAAGCCTCCAGGATAAAAGCCCAGCTTTACCCTTTATCCTTTTTCTTTTTTCCCACGCCTTCAAATCTCGATACTGACAAGCCTTCATTTATCTCTAAAAAATTAGAAGAATAGCCGGCATGCTCTGTATAATGGGTGCTTTTTTGAATCAGCCAAATCAGGATCCCATGAACGCGCAAGAGAAAAAGGCCATAGACTGGAAAAGCCTCGGCTTTGAGTACACGAAAACCGATTATCGTTTCAGCGCCCGCTATGAAAATGGCGAGTGGTCAGAAGGGGAGTTGTCCACGGATGAATTCCTGCATCTGCATGAAGGCTCGCCTGCCCTGCATTATGCCCAGCAATGTTTCGAAGGCATGAAAGCGCAGACCGCCAAAGATGGTCGTGTTTTACTGTTTCGCCCTGAAATGAATTGCCAGCGTATGCAGAATACTTCTGACCGCCTGTCCATGCCGCGCGTCCCGCAAGAGTTGTTTCTGCGCGGAGTCAAAGAAGCGGTACGGTCCAATATCAACTGGGTGCCTCCCTATGGTAGCGGCGCCTCTTTGTATATTCGTCCTCTGCTGATTGGCATAGGCGCCAACATGGGCCTGCGTCCGGCCAAGCAATACGAGTTCCGCGTCATGGTTTCCCCGGTTGGTCCGTACTACAAGAGCGGAGGCCTTTCCGTTATCAAGCTGGCGGTATCTGACTTTGATCGGGCAGCCCCCCATGGCACAGGTGATGTAAAGGCTGGAGCCAATTATCCCGGCGGCCTGTATGCCACCCGTAAAGCCCAGGAACTGGGGGCCAATGAAGCCCTTTACCTGGATGCTGCGGAGCGTCGTTATATAGAAGAAGCAGGATCAGCCAATATCATTATCTGCACCCGGGATAATAAACTCATCACACCCAGGTCGGCGGCCATTTTGCCAAGTATTACGCGGCGTTCAATCATGGATATCGCCAAACATGAACTGGGCATGGAAACCCAGGAGCGCGCTATCGATTTACGCGCAGAACTGGACACCTTCGCCGAAGTGGCTGCCTGTGGAACAGCGGCAGTGCTATCCCCGGTAGGTAAAATATGGTTTGATGATGCCTGGCACAGTTTCTATGGTAATGGTGAGCAAGTCGGACCTGTAATGCAGCAGTTATATGATCTTCTTTGCCAGATTCAAAATGGCGAAAAAGAAGATAATTTCGGCTGGACTATGGAAGTGCCGATCTGATTTTGCCGGTCTGGCAAAATATTTTTCGCTTTTCTTTTCCTAAATCCGATGGTTTAATGCCCGCCTTTTTGAAGGTGAGGGCGGTAAATATTTTTTTTCTGCCAAAAAATGCCGGTATTTACAGCATATTTCTTTCTATAGATGTGCGCTGCCGGTCACTTTTTTAAAATTTTTTCAATACAGCTCTTGACCGCGCGTGCGCTTGTCATTAATGATGGCGCCTGTTTTTGATGCCAGTAAATAAAAATATGGCTGAAAATTTCCGAATTCAAATGGGATATAAACGTTAAATGGGTAAATCACTGGTTATTGTTGAGTCGCCTGCCAAGGCCAAGACAATTAACAAATATCTGGGAAATGACTTCATTGTCAAGTCATCCGTAGGTCATATTCGTGATCTGCCTACCAGTGGCTCCAGTGGTGCTGTGGACACCAAGGCCCGGGCCAAGGCAGCAGCCGAAACCCGCAAGATGGATCCCGAACAGAAAAAAATCCACAAGGCCAAAAAAGCCAAGACCCAGTTAATTGCCCGTATGGGGATCGACCCCGAGCACGGCTGGAAAGCCAACTACAAAATCCTTCCCGGTAAAGAGAAGGTGGTTAACGAGCTGAAAAAGTTTGCCAGGAATTCCGAAACCATCTATCTCGCAACCGACCTTGACCGTGAAGGAGAAGCCATTGCATGGCATCTGAGAGAAGCCATTGGTGGGGATGATTCGCGCTACAAACGAGTCGTGTTCAATGAAATTACCAAGAAAGCCATTGAGGAGGCATTTGCCGACCCTGGCGAAGTCGACATGAAGCATGTCGAGGCCCAGCAGGCCAGACGCTTTCTAGACCGCGTAGTGGGCTTCATGGTTTCGCCCTTGCTCTGGGCCAAAGTGGCCAGAGGGCTTTCTGCCGGACGCGTGCAGTCCGTGGCAGTGCGCCTGCTGGTAGAACGGGAAAATGAAATTCGTGCCTTTGTGCCGGAAGAATACTGGGAGCTGTTTGCGAATCTTTTAACACCGGAAAATGTGGCGAAAAAAGCCAGCGCAGACGAGATTGAGCCACTGCGTTTTGAAGTCACCAAATACCAGGACAAGGAATTCAAGCCCAAAACCGAAGCGCAGACCCGTGCCGCTATGGCGACACTGGACCCGGCTGACTACCTGGTCTCTGATCGCGAAGACAAACCCACCTCTTCAAAACCGCGCGCGCCTTTTATTACCTCGACCCTGCAGCAGGCCGCCTCCACACGCCTGGGCTTCAGCGTCAAGAAAACCATGACCATGGCGCAGCGCCTGTATGAAGCGGGCTTTATTACCTATATGCGTACCGACTCCACAGCGCTCAGTAATGATGCGCTGGGCATGGCTCGTGATTTCATCAAGAAAAAGTTTGGTGACAAGTATCTGCCGGAAAATCCGATTCGCTACAGCAGTCGTGAAGGCGCGCAGGAAGCCCATGAGGCGATCCGTCCCTCCGATGTCAGCGTGCTGGAAAACTCCAGTCGACTGGATGCCCTGGACCGCGATGCCGTGCGCCTTTACAACCTGATCTGGCAGCAGTTCCTTGCCTGTCAGATGACACCGGCGCGCTATAAAAGCAGCACCATTAAAGTGGAAGCGGCAGGCTACAGCATGCGTATCAAAGGGCGCATTATGGAGTTTGATGGCTATACCCGCGTCTTGCCAGTAAGCAAGGACGGCGATGTGGAACTGCCGGATTTGAAAGTCGGCGACAAACTGCTGCTACAGACCCTGGACCCGGTACAGCATTTCACCAAGCCACCCCCGCGTTATACCGAAGCCAGCCTGGTCAAAGAACTGGAAAAAAGAAGTATTGGTCGACCCTCTACCTATGCCGCGATTATTTCAACGGTCCAGGACCGCGGTTATGTGAAGCTGGAAAACCGCCGTTTCTATGCCCAGAAAATGGGCGATATTGTCACTGACCGTCTGGTGGAAAATTTCAAGGATCTGATGGATTACGAGTTTACCGCGCGCATGGAAGACAACCTGGACGATATCGCCCAGGGCAAGAAACCATGGCTGGATGTCCTCAATGCGTTTTACGATGATTTTACCCGTCAGCTGAAACAGGCGCAGTCAGAGGAAGGCGGTATGCGGGAAAACAATCCCACTGAAACCGATATCCAGTGCCCGGCCTGTGGTCGCAATATGCAGATTCGTACCGGTTCCACCGGCGTCTTCCTGGGCTGTTCCGGGTATAACCTGCCGCCCAAGGAACGTTGCAAAACCACTCTCAATCTGACTCCCGGTGATGAGGCCATCAGTGTCGATGCCGATGATGAAGCGGAATCGCGTCTGTTGCTGGACAAACATCGCTGCAAGATATGTGACACCGCCATGGATTCCTACCTGATCGACGAGGAAAGGAAACTGCATGTGTGTGGCAATAATCCGGGCTGTTCCGGCTTTGAAGTGGAAGTTGGCAAGTTCAAGCTGAAGGGCTATGACGGACCAACCCTGGAATGCGACAAGTGCGGCGCCGAGATGCAGCTCAAGAACGGCCGCTTTGGCAAATACTTTGGCTGTATGTCGGAAGACTGCAAAAATACCCGTAAATTATTACGCAACGGCGAAGCTGCGCCACCCAAAATGACACCGGTGCCGATGCCGGAACTGGAATGCGAAAAGGTGGAAGACACCTATATACTGCGTGATGGTGCCGCTGGGCTGTTCCTGGCCGCCAGCCAGTTTCCGAAAAACCGGGAAACCCGGGCGCCCCTGGTGGAGGAACTGATTCCTCACAAAGACGAAATTGATAAAAAATATGCTTTCCTGATGAAAGCACCCACTGAAGACCCGGATGGCCACAAGACCGTGGTGAAATTCAGCCGCAAGAATAAAGAGCAGTATGTACAAAGTGAAATCGATAAAAAGCCTACCGGTTGGAAAGCCTTTTATCGCAAGGGTACCTGGACCACGGATAGCGAAGGGATACCTGCCACTATTAAATATTGATAATTACCAGAAATCACAGAATCCCGGCAGCAACAGATGGAATCACTACTCAACTGGATGGAACAGAACAACTGGGTAATTCACGTTTTTGGTGTGGTGCTGGCCACCGTGCTGAGCAATTTCATTCTGCGCCGTATTCTTCATCGCTTACATCTCAAAGCTGAAGCCACAGTGAGTCTGTGGGACGACACCTTTCTGGATTCGGTCAAACGACCCTTGCTGCTTTTTGTCTGGGTTGTTGGTTTATCTATCGCTGCTGAAATAGTCGAAGCGGTTTCACAAAACGAACTCTTTCAGCTAACGCCCCTGGTTCGCCATATTGCCATTATTTTGTTACTGGTGATGTTCCTGTACAAACTGATCAGTAATGTCGAAGCGTCGATCATTGAAAAGCGCGCCCTGAAAGAGGTGGATACCGATGAAGTAACGGTGAAAGTCATTGCCCGACTGCTACGCATCTCTGTGCTTATTACCGGTACGCTGGTAATCCTGCAGACGCTGGGTATCAGTATCAGTGGCGTACTGGCCTTTGGCGGAATAGGGGGCATCGCCGTGGGTTTTGCCGCCAAGGATTTGCTCGCCAATTTCTTTGGTGGCCTGATGATCTATCTGGATCGACCATTCTCTATTGGCGACTGGGTACGCTCGCCGGATCGCGAAATTGAAGGCACCGTAGAAGATATCGGCTGGCGCCTGACCAAGATCCGCACCTTTGACAAGCGCCCGCTGTATATCCCCAATTCCATGTTCAATACCATTGTGCTGGAAAATCCGTCCCGCATGACCAATCGTCGTATTTATGAGACCTTTGGCTTGCGCTACTGTGATTCAGCAAAAATCAGGGAAATCGTCGCCGACGTGAAAAAGATGCTGCAAGGTCACGACGAGATCGATACCGAACAGACCATGATAGTAAACTTCGTTACTCTCTCGGCTTCCAGTCTGGATTTCTTTGTCTACACCTTCACCAAAACCACCAACTGGGTGCACTTCCATGAAGTGAAACAGGATGTGTTATTAAAAATCATCGATATCATTCATACTCATGAAGCCGATATCGCCTTTCCCACACGGACCCTGGATGGTCTGGACTTTTTGGTGCCTACTTCGGAATAAACCTTTCAATAATTCCCGCCAGGACACTGGAGCAGGGGAGTGACTCGCCACCTCTATAATTAGAAAATGTGACCACTATTCATATTTCCTAACTACTGAAAATATGGCACTCTTTACATGGCAATAAGGCGCGTTTTTAAGAGATTAAGGAATTTTTGCTTAATTATTAAAAAGATTACACCTTCCCCTAAATATAAACGAGCCCACCGTAGAGGAGAAACGCGCCATCTCGCTTTCTTTCCGCTTGTAAATTCAACAGCTTGTTTTAAGAGTAAAATCAATAAGTAAGATAAGTAGACAAAACACCCAAATGACAAACCGAGCCCGCTCGGTATAAAAATGTTATGTGACTTTCAGATTTTGCTAATACGGAGAGCAAATGAGTAAAATTTCAGGAGGCTGTTTGTGCGGACAGGTTCGATATGAATCTGACTCTGAAATTCTGAGAGCCTATCATTGCCATTGCAGAGATTGTCAAAAATTAAGCGGAACTGGCCATCTATCACTTCTGGCCATTTCTGAGGAAAATTTTGAGCTTACTGGAAGCCTCAAGTATTTTGAGAAATCGGGTGATTCCGGTAATAAAGTTAGCTTAGGGTTTTGCCCAAATTGCGGGTCAAATATATTAGGCAAGCCTCAACAGCTTCCCGGTGTAATTGCTATAGCTGCAGGCAGCCTGGATGATACTTCTCTGTTTGTGCCAGCTATGGAACTATTTACTGATAGCGCACCGAGTTGGGACTTATTTAACGATCAAACCCAGAAGTTTCCTGGTTTACCTGTATAGAGTTTTTTCCCTAATGAAGTCGTCACATAACAAACCCTTTAATATCGCCCTTCGGACTGGGACGCCTGCTTCGCAGCCACCCCATTAAGAAGGGCGTTAGGAGTCACTGAAATGTCAGATCACAGTGAAAAATCTATACTTGTAGCCCAGGTGGTTGATGCTCTTTTTGGATATATGTTATCTAAACCATTGAAAGTTAGAGAAGACGCGCCTGAACATGTAAAAGAGCAGATGTTAAAAAGCCAAACAATCTTCAGGGAGAATCATCGTAAATTTTCAATAGAGCTGTATGAAAAATATATGACTGTAGAGCAATTGCAAGAGTTATTAAATTTTCACACTAGCGACATTGGCAAATCGATTAAAGAAGCTCAAGCAAAAATTCAAAAAGAATTAACCCAAAAATACAAAGAGCTGGAAGTACAAAAAGATCTTTCGAAACACCCAGGATCAGTAGTGATTCGTACCAAAACATATGGACTCGATGAAGATGAAGACTCCTAACAAACCCTTTAATATCGCCCAATGGGCTGTGACGCTCACTGCGTTCCCGCCCCATTAAGAAGGGCGTTATGCATCTCGAAATTTTCAGGATATGCGAATATGGATGATTCAGATAAACAATTGGACAAAACCACTACCGAGTCCGCTTTAGACATAGCCTCTGCTGTCTCAAGTGCTATTCCATGGCTTGGTGGCCCCGTTAGCAATGTGCTTGGTGGCATGTCAACCGGCAGAAAACTAGAGCGTATAAAGGGAGTACTAACGCAACTCGCAGATGAGCTTACCGATTTTAAATCTGAAGTTTCAGAAGATTACGTAAAATCTGAAGATTTTGAAGAGTTATTGGAACAGGCCTTGCGTCGAGCTTCAGAAGAGCGAAGTGAGGAAAAGCGCAAGGTCTATGGAAATTTTCTGATAAGAGCTATAGAAACGCCTGGAGAAGCTTATGATGAGCAACTAAGGTTTTTAAGAACTTTGGAGCAATTGCAACCAGACCATATTAATTTGCTACGGGCACTGGATCACCCTCCGGGAGATATAGGCAACATCATGATGGGCTCCCCTTTTGATACACTTCAACATCGACTTCCAGGAATGGGAGAACCTCGAATTTCTGATTTAACCTCTCAATTAAATGATTTAAGGCTTACAGATTTAACTGGATTACATACGATGATGACCGCTAATGGCGCACAAGATTTAAGAGGTAGAATCACCACCTATGGTCGAAGATTTATGTCATATTTGGCCGATGCATAACAAACCCTTGAATAATGCCCTTTGGGCTGGGACGTCTGCTTCGCAGCCGCCCCATTAAGAGGGGCGTTATGTAGCACAACCCAACACCGCCCTTGACCATATGTATCCATATGGATACACTATCTAGGTGTATCAACTTAAGCAAACAGCAAATTTCTCTAAATGGCTTCATAGTGTCAAAGACGTAAAGGCATTAGCTAAAATCTTTACACGGCTAGAGAATCTGAAACAAGGTCATTTCGGGGACTCTAAATCGCTGAAAGGTGGCTTACATGAATTACGGATTCATATTGGAAAGGGATATCGCATTTACTTCACAAAGAAAGGAAATCTAGTCATTTTTCTCTTAGTCGGCGGGACCAAGTCTGGTCAATCCAAAGACATAGAGCGAGCTAGAGAAATTCTTTCGGAATTAGGAACTAAATAATGGTCAAAGTAACTGATTTTGATGTCAGCCAATATCTCGATAATGAAGAATTAATTGCAGAGTATCTTTCAGCCGCTCTTGAAGACGAGAACCCTGATGTATTTCTTGCAGCGGTAGGTCATGTTGCCAAAGCGCGAGGCATGTCAGACATAGCTAAGAAGTCCGGGCTTGGTCGAGAAAGCCTTTACAAAGCCTTTGCACCTGGAGCGAAACCCAGATATGAAACTGTACAAAAAGTATTGGGCACCCTGGGTGTAAAAGTGCATGTCTCTGCTACATAACAAACCCTTTAATATCGCCCAAAGGGCTGGGACGCTCACTACGTTCCCGCCCCATTAAGAAGGGCGTTATGTTGTTTTAAGAATATTGGATGATTCAAGGCAAATAAAAAGATATTAACAATTGGGTTGTCGCTGGCTGATGACCAAACTGAATTCTGTGAGTTTGATTCTGATACTTCTCTTTTAGATTGGGACATAATACTTTTTAAACCAGATATTATAGATTACCTCTATAGGCGTGAGAGTACTTTTGAAGGGAAACCATGTCTATCGGACGACGAATCATTCAAGCTGAGAGCACAATCCGAGCATTGGCGAAGAGAAATAAAAGCAGCTGTTGAGCATGGGAAATTAGTATTAATCTTCCTGAGTGAACTGACCCCACTAAGTATAGCAACTGGAAAAAAAGAATTTTCTGGAACAGGCAGAAATCAAAAGGTGACAAGAATTGTAACTAGCTATGATAACTATCAATCAATCCCATTAGGTCTAAAGCCTATAAACTCTAAAGGGAAAGAGATTAAACTTTCTGCAAAGAATTCTGAATGTATATCTTCCTACTGGCATGAATTCTCAAGTGTTTCATCTTATAAGGTTATCGTCGAAAGTGAACTAACACCATGCTTACTAACCAAGCATGGAGATAAGGTAGTCGGCACTATTTCTAGGTCAAAAAACTCTAATGGTGCCTTGTTATGCCTTCCTGATATTGATTTCTACCCTGAGTCGTTTTTCATTGGTGAAGAAGACGAAGAAAATGAAGGCAATTGGACGCCAGAAGCAAAGCAGTTTGCATCTAGGATGATAAGAGCGATTATTTCAATGGATAAGTCTCTTCGATCTTCTGGCGAATTAACTCCTGAGCCTGACTGGGCAAAAGATACGAAATATAGATTAAACCAAGAAAAAGTAGCGTCTCAGAAACTCCTGAAAATCGAAAAAAATCTCGAAGTAGTTCAAGCCGAAAAAGAGGCCGTAATCGATGAGGTAAAAGACTTGGGAAGACTTAGGAACCTTTTGTTCGAAAAAGGCAGGCCACTAGAGTACGCAATTTTAGACGCCCTAAAAATAATTGGATTCGAAGTATCGCAATTTGATGATAGTGAATCTGAATTTGATGCCGTTTTTGAGTCGAAGGAAGGCCGGTTGATTGGCGAAGCAGAAGGTAAAGATAATAAGGCTATAAATATTGATAAACTTCGCCAGCTAGCGATGAATATACATGAAGATCTTGAGCGAGATGAAGTTGATAAGCCTGCAAAACCAGTGTTGTTTGGCAATTCATACAGATTACAGTCAATTGATGAACGGCCTGAACCATTTACAACGAAGTGTATTTCCGCTGCAGGTACGAGCTCTACTGCTCTTGTATTTACTCCTGACCTTTTTTACATAGCTAAATACTTGAAAGATAAGCGTGATGCAAGATATGCGACTAAATGTCGAAAAGCTCTATTAACTTCTATAGGTAAAGTTAATTTTCCTGATGTACCACAAGAAGCGGTTACAGAAAGTGAACAATCTAAGAGCGAAAAAACATAACAAAGCGTTGCACCGGACAAGCCGGTGAACGCGGCGTTATAAGTCAGGTTGCTTCTCGGCAAGTTGTTGATTTATTTCTTTCTCCATACCTTTTAAATTGAGTGGGTCTCTATCTTTACCATCCTTTTCCAATTTTTTTCTCAATGACAATTTCAGGAGCCTTTAGGTCATCTAATCTTATAGCTCCCTGAGTAAGACCTTCAAAAAAAGTACACCAAAGTTCAGTATTTATTTTTTTAGTTTTTGTATACTTAACTAATTTCACCATAAGCCATGAGAAAATGAACATGGTGGCAAGAATAATAAACTGTAGTTTTAAATTTCCATCCATACAAAATTACTCCCAAGTCTAGTAAAATTTGGGGGCTTCTAATATATTTTCAAGAAATATATGTTAAGAATTCCAAAAACTTATAACAAGGCCGTAAAGTGGCTCCGGCCTTTGGCCTCCGCGGGACATCAAAACCTGCGGTTTTACTGCCCCCTTATGGCAGCGTTATGTGCTTTTTGCCATGTTCTGAATCCGGGAGTATGATTTGCTCATGAATACAAATCTCAAAGATCTCCCTGTCGCCGAGAAAGTCCGCCTAGTTGAAGACTTGTGGGATAGCATCGCCTCCAACCAGGAGTCGCTACCTCTGACTTCAGAGCAGCGAGATGAGTTGGATCATAGGTTATCAGCTTACCAGGCAGATGGCGATACAGGGCGTCCCGCTAGTGAAGCCGTGAAGGACGTACGCTCCCGACTATGACCCTCGAAATCCGTCTCAGGGATGAAGCGACGGAAGACCTGGCGGAAGCTGCCAGTTGGTATGAACGCCAGGTGTCGGGGCTAGGTCACACCTTTCTAGATACAGCACAAACTTTTCTGGAATCCATCCCAGAAAACCCGCTTCAATATCCCTTTTCCACAAATCGGTACGGCGTGCTTTATTGCCTCGGTTTCCGTTTGGGATTTACTATAGCGTCGAAGATAAATTTATCTTGGTTTATGGAGTCATGCATGCCAGCAGAAGTCCGAGACGATGGCAGGATCGCACATAACAATCCCTTTAATACCGCCCTTCGGGCTGGGACGCCGGCTTCGCCGTCGCTCTATTAAGAAGGGCGTTATGAATCTTGATCGACCTATGAGGAAGCGTCATGTTTAGAGTAGCTAAAACTCAGCACGTTTTGGCAGTAAACCACTTTGATTCGGCCGTGAAGTATTTTACAGAGAAATTAGGATTTACTTTGAAAAGTACTATCGGAGGCTGGGCGTTTCTCCACATTGATAACTTCCACCTAATGGTTGGAGATTGCCAAGGAGAAGTCCCTGCAAAAGAAACGAATAATCACGCCCTGTTTGCCTATGTAAATTGCGAAGGAATTGATGAACTCTATGAGCAATATAAAGAGCGTGGCGTTAAATTTAACCAAACTATTTCTAATAAACCTTGGGGTTTAAGGGAATTTGGAGTTGAAACCCCTGAGGGTCACCGAATCATGTTCGGACAAGAAATTAATGCGTGAAACTCATAACAAGCCGTTGAATATCGGCCCAGAAAGCGGGCCTGGGACGCCGGCTTCGCCCTAGCCCCATTAAAAGTGGCGTTAGAGAGCAATGAGAGAGCAATGAGAGAGCAATGAGAGAGCAGTGAATACTTCGAATAATGATTTATCCAATGGATGGGAACAGATCGCAGATGGTTTTATCGCAAATCGAAACACTGATATAGGCGTAAAAACTTTAGAATATTGGTCAACATTACTTAATCCTGGCGCTTCAGTTTTAGATATCGGATGCGGTTTTGGAGTCCCACATGCACAAGTCTTAATTAATTCAGGTTGTAATGTATATGGAATTGACGCTTCTCAAACCCTGATAAGAGAATTCCGGAAAAGATTTCCAATGGCTGAAGCTGTATGTGAAACTGCTGAATCTTCAAATTATTTTTGTAGAAAATTCGATGGAATGATAGCTATAGGCCTCATGTTTTTATTGCCCGAAGACGCTCAACTGAAGTTGTTAGGAAACGTTGCCAAGTCTCTAGTAGAGGATGGGCGACTACTTTTTACATCTCCTGATCAGGTATGTACATGGCAAGATATATTAACGGGGCGTCAATCTCGTTCATTGGGCAAAGAGGTTTATGTAAAAGAACTATCTAAACACGGACTTTCATTAGTAGATGAATACATTGATGAAGGTCAGAATCATTACTTTGACTTTATTAAAAACGATGCTGCTTTCTAACAAAGCATTTATGTCGCCAGTAAGCTGGCTGGGACGGCTTACACTTCGTTTCAGCCGCACCATAATGCGGCCTTAGTTGCCCCCCAAGTGGCGCAGCCAGGCAGGACTACGAAATCTCAGCATAAGGAGACGTGATGGCTAGGACAGATTCATGCGTAACGATTCACATGGTCGCAAGCCTCGATGGCTTCATCGCTCGAAGCGACGGGCGTGTCGACTGGCTTGAAACCTCGGACGAATTCACAGATGGGGAAACCTTAGACCCGGATTTCGTCGCAGCTTTCCTAGAGACTATCGATTGCTATGTGATGGGGTCGCGAACTTACGAAACTGCCTTGGGTTTTGAAGCTAAAGGATTTGGGTGGGTGTACGGAGACAAGCCCACATTCGTACTCACCAGCCGCAACTTGCCTCGAACTCGGGATAACGTCGAGTTTTACTCAGGAGATCTCTCGAAGTTGGTGAATGAGCGTCTGCGGTCAAAGTTCCGTAGTATTTGGTTTGCCGGGGGCGGCGCCATTGCAGGCGAATGCCTTCGTCTCGGACTTGCTGACGAAATTCGATATTCGATCCTCCCGATCTTGATTTGCGAAGGAATCTCTTTTTTTGAGAAGCTCGACAGAGATGTGGCTCTTCACCTGAAGGGGGTCAAAGGTTATAAAAGCGGAATGGTAGAGCTTCATTATGAGGTAATTCATCCGTAATATTGACCCTGTAACACCCTGAGAGTTACTTAACGAAGAATTTCTTGTGCCCATGGGTCTTACTAAGTACCGTCTTGCAAAAGAGATAGATGTCCCGGCTCAAAGGATTGGCGAAATTGTTTCGGGAAATCTCTCCATTACTTTAAAGGGTCGGAGGGATTAAAATTTAATCCCTCCGACCCCTTTGATTTCATCCTCCAGATGCCATGGGTTTACGTAATTCTGAATTTAGAGCGTGTTACCTCATCGGGGCCTTCGAATAAGCCTTGAGCTCCATGCAGAACCTGCTGATAGTAGCCGTTGGGTTTTAACTATTAGTGATTGCCTCATCACTGAGAGAGGTCAAATCGTTCTGATAAGAAGGTTGGATTTTTTATGGAGTATTGCCAAAAGAAAAAGTAATCACCCAAAAGAGCAAAGTAACCAGTAGAGAATGAATTCATTGAAATTTTTATATGTGGATAATTTATAGTCATTAGTCTTCCAATTACATATCAATAAAGTAGACATTTATGCAAAGAACTATTTTTTCTTATCCATCAATATAAGGTTGAAGTTTTCCTTCTTTAATTAGCAGTAAAGCAGCAGCGGCGACATTGCTGTCATAAATAGTTCCTGATCCTCGCTTTATTTCGGCCGCCGCTTTATCGATTCCCAAGGCGGACCTGTAAGGGCGATGACTTGCCATTGCTTCAATCGTATCAGCTACGCCGAGAATGCGTGCTTCAAGCAAAATTTCGTCGCCCACCAGGCCCATGGGGTAGCCGCTACCATCAATTCTTTCATGGTGCTGAAGAATAATGTCAGAAATAGGCCATTTAAAATTTATGTTGGTTAAAAAGCTGGCACCTATAAAGCTATGACATTTTATGAGTTCATATTCAATATCGCTTAATTTTGCGGGTTTGCTTAAGATTTCGGCAGGTATTTGTATCTTGCCCATATCATGAATACTTGATGCCAGTTCAAGTCCCATGATCCTGTTTTCATCCAACCCCATTTTAATTGCTATTTGAACTGCAATTTTTGTTACTCGTTCTTCATGTTTTCCTGTATAGGGATCACGGGAAGCCATTGTTTTTGCTAAAACACTCAGAATGGATACTAAAGCATTGGTTTTTTCTTCCCTTAATGTAAAAGTCTCTGTGATATCACTAACAAACACATCCCAGAAGACAGCTCCATTTGTTTGTTTCACAGGAGAACCAATGCCATGTAACCATTTAACACCACTGGATGGTGTAATGATTCTGTAAACGTGATCCCATTTTTTTAATAGTTGTTTGGATATGCCAACTGAATTTTTAAATTCATCCAGGTCTTCAGGGTGAATCTGCTGCCATAAAATTGTAGGATCTGATTTGATCTCGTCAGCTGATAGTTCCCATATCAATTTACTCCCCGGGCTAATATTTTCTATGGAGTCGCTTCCATCTGGCATCTGTGTATATCTGAATATGACGCCTGGGATATTTCCCCATAACAAGTTTGTTGTCGGTATGCCGTCCTTCCTGGTTTTATGGTTGCCTACCCTTGTGTAGCCACTAACCCCCTTGTAGTCCATAAATTGGTTATTGGAATTAAAAAATGGACTACCAACGGATTCCAGAAACACTTCATTACCATTCTTGGCGATACACGTGTCTTGCAGAAAGTGAAAACCTTCATTGTGGTTAATTTCAGAAAATAATTTTTCTAATCTATTGGCCTCAGCCGGATTCATAAACACCCAGGGTGCTTTACCTGCTATTTCTTCGGGGGTATAGCCTAATAAACTTTCACATTGAGGGCTAGAGTAGGTAAAAGTTCCATTTTCTCCAATTTCCCAGAGCCAGTCATTAATTGATCTATCAAAAGCTACCCTTTTAATTTTATCCATGGGCACGTTTCTTTTATCAGCCATACTCGAGGACCAAAAAAAATATAAAACTCATCTGATCATATAAGTGCAATAAATACATATAAATAATAAAGGTTTAATGTGCGGGTGAATGGTTTACAGTGAAGTGTGTGCTTAAATCTTAGCCACATACGCTTAGTTAGACATCTGATGGAACAGAAGCAGAAAGTGTCTATAAAGGATTGTGAAACTTTCCTCCTTGAGACCAACATATCTTTGTCTTCAGCAAAAAAATATATCCAATATCTTAAAGATAAGAAATTGATTCATATTTCTCCAAATCCCGCTGACAAACGCAGTAAACTGGTTAGTCTCAGTTCATCAGTAAAGAGTATAGATCAATTTATATAAATTAATATTTACTATGCCTGATCATTAATTTCTCACTTCTTCTTCAATAATAAGCATGAGATGATTCGCAGACAGACAGTCTTACAACTGATTAATATTTAACGTCTCCCATGTATTCCTTCCATTTTTATTCACTCTAAAAGTGATTACTTATTTAAATAATCAATTTTACAAATTCAACAGCTGCTATAGACTACGGGAAATGATGCTTGTTTCCTGAGGGGGGAGTCCAACATTGAATCGTAACCCGTTATTGCCTGCCGTTTTTTTTATATTCCTGTCGAGCCTTGCACCACCTGGCCAGGCACATCATTCTTTTGCCATGTACGACCAGAATGAGCTGCGTACCTTGACCGGGCGCCTGACCCGTTATATTCCTGGCGCCAACCATGCCCAGCTGATATTCCAATTAGTGGATCAGACGGGTGAAAACCTGAACGATGAGCAGGGTAATCCCTTGCTGTGGGGAGTAGAAACCGGTCCGGCGACCCGTATCGCCAGGGAAGGGGTAACCCCGGACAATTTTCCCATCGGCAGCATCATTACCGTTCAGCTTAATCCACTGCGCAATGGTAAAACCTTCGGCGCCATGCCTAATGGCGTTCCCCTGATCAATTGCGGGATGACCATGCCGGAAGGTGGCTGCACCACTGAAACAGGTACGGTCTACCTGTCAGCCAATAACTGAAGGGAAAATTACCATGCGCCTGATTGCTTCCATCTCCCTGCTGGCCACGGCCACCTTGTTTGCCGTGTCGATGTCGAGTCTGGCCCAAGCGCCAGCGGACAACAGATACGACAGTGCAGAACCACCGCCTGGCATAACCCCCTTGCCCGTGGATTTGTTCAACACAAGGAATTTTTATTTCGACAGTGAATACTGGGAAGATCCTCGCTATACCCGCTGTAATACACCCGCCCAACTCACCAATATGTGGGTCGCTGACCGCGTCGGTCACTGGGGCGATTGCGCTTATGGCATCAGTGCGCAGGAAATTTTCAGCCCCTATACCTATGAGACCGCGGAACAACATTACCGGGACCTGATGGCCAGGGCAAAGGAGAAAGGCACCTACAATACACACACCCGGGCAAGCCTGCCTGACTGGGATGGCTGGTATTTCCGCGGTTCTTTTTCCAGAGGTCCTGACCAATGGACCAACGGCAATATTCTTCAGACTTCCACCATGGTGTCCCTGCTCACACCGGAATACCAGGAACGCATGACCCAGATGAATTACCATGAGGCCGTCAATAATGCGCCACAGTGGATGGCCTCGTTCTGTTACCCGGAAGGTCTGATGCGTTGGTGGTATGTGTGGGGCATCCGCGATATGGAAGTGCTGGTGACCCCGAACCAGGTACAGCTACTGGCCGGTGTGGCCGATAATTTCATACGCAAGGTGTTGATCGGCCAGGAACATTCCACCCTGATACCCCAGTGGTATGGCGAGACAGTGGGATTCTGGGACGGTGATACGCTCATTGCCTGGACTGCGAATGTGCAGGGGTGGACGACCAGTCATTCCATGTTTGAGTTCAGCAACTCCCTGGAGGTCATTGAAATCATCAAGCGTTCCGATGATGGTGAAGGCCTGGATATCGAGGCTATATTTTATGACCCTGAGGCATTCAGGGAGCCACTACGCATTAATACCCCCTGGAATCGCACTGCCGGTATTGATGATCCGCAGCAGCGCTACCTGTTTGTGGAATGTCGTGTGGAAAACGGCATTGTGCTGGGACCCGACGGGAGACCTTCACAACTGACGCCATTTGACGAGGGCTATATCGATTTTCTTGGCCGCCCCTGGGCACAGAACTGGGAGACGTTTTTCGAACAGGGCTGGGAACGTCCGCCTGCTGAATAAAGACCAATAAAATAAAAAGACGCCGGATAATTCAATACCTGGCAGGAGAACCCATGAGTGTATTTCGTATTTTCCCCGCTTTTATCCTTCTGGGCCTTTCGCTTTCAGCTGGAGCGCAGGACAACGCCCGCCAGGTGGTGATCAACGCCGCCAATGCCTTGGGGGGTATTGCGCAAATTGAGGCCGTAAGCAGTGTGCGCCTTGTCGGTTATGGTCATGAGTCCTACCAGGATGGGGGCAGTGAAATTAGCACGGAAGCCAATGCTCCCGAGAAAATGACTAACCTGACAGCCTACGAGCGAGTCATTGACCTGGACAATAACCGTACCCGCGTCAAAGCCCGCATGTTCCGCGCTTTTATCTTTGCGGCGCGCTCGATGATGCAGGGTCTGCCCATTAATCAGGTGCTCGATGGCGATATTGCCTATGACGTGAGTGCCGATGGCAACGCCCGCCGCGGTTCCGAAGAAGCCGCCTTGACCCGGCGCATGGACATGCTCTCGATACCGCTGGTGGCTATCAGGGCCGCACTGGATAACAACAGCACAGTAGGCAATCGTCGTGTGCAGGAAGGACTTACCCTGGTGGATGTGACCACGGCTGATGGCGCGGAATTTACCCTGGCGGTCAATAATGAATCAGACCTGCCGCACTGGGTGAGCTGGCTGGAGCCCCATGAGAACCTGGGCGAGATTACCCAGCGCGCCGAATACAGTGCCTGGCTACCGGTCGACGGTGTTATGCTGCCCATGAGTTACAATACGGTATCGGACTGGAAAGATACGATTATGCTGCGCCTGCATGTAGACCGCTATGTGATCAATGGCGCGATTGATGATCTGGCGGCCCCGGCAAGCGTCAGGGATTCCCCAGCTCCTGTGCCCAACTATACTGTCACCGCCGAGCCGGTAGCTGAGCACGTGTGGCATCTTATAGGCAACAATGGCGCCAATGCTGTGCTGTTGGAATTTGAGGATCACCTGGCGCTGTTTGAAGTGCCTACCAACCGCGCCTGGACCCAGGCGGTCATTGATGAGGCCAGAAAAACGGTACCGGGCAAACCCCTGACCCAGGCCATCATTACCCATCATCACTTTGACCATAGCGGAGGCCTGCGCGTCGCGATTGCCGAAGGCCTGACCATTGTCACCCAGGCTGGTAACGTGGAATGGTTTAGGGAACTAAGCGAGCGACCAGTCACGAAATACCACGACGCCCTGAGTCGTAATCCACAAGCCCTTAAAAGCCTGGCGGTAGATGATCACCTGCGCCTGTCTGATACAAGCCTGACCATTGATATCTACCACATGGTGTCCAATGCCCATATGGCGCACGGTCTGATGGGGTATATTCCCGAACACAAACTGCTCATTCAGGGCGACCTGTTTGATCTTAACTGGGAAGTGTATTTCTGGGGCAATACTTACGATGATAATATCGCTTACCGAAATCTTGATGTGGAACGCGATGTGCCCATCCATGGCCGTGTAACACCGATAGCAGATGTCCACCGTATTCTGGAGCAGCAAAAAGGCAATGCTCGGGCCTTGTGCAGCCAGGTAGCCAATGCCGGGCTTTCCATGCCGGGCTGTCCGCTGGCGTGGGATTAACCAGGGAGAAGCCAATGAAACCAAAATATTACAAACTGATCATCAGCATTTCCGGCCAATTGCTCGCGCTGTTTTGTGTCCTGACTGCAGGAACACTGCAGGCGGCTGACATGCAGCCCGGAGAGACCTTACAGGAATGTCGGAACTGTCCGGAAATGATCGTTATTCCTGCCGGCAGTTTCATGATGGGCTCACCGGAAACTGAGGCGGATCGCCGGGACAATGAACTGCTGCATGAAGTGACTTTTGCAGAGCCATTTGCCATTGCCACCACACCGGTAACCTGGGACATGTGGGAAGCCTGTGTCCGGGACTCTCGTTGTGATGGCATGGGGGTGGAATCGGCGCTGCTGGTACAACTGGATGGCAGTGAAAAACCCGATTGGGACTGGGGCAGGGGAACACGACCGGTTGTCGGCGTGAGTTGGTATGATGCCCAGCAATTTGTTGGCTGGCTGAACTGGAAAACTGGTGAGGATGACGCCTATCGCCTGCCGTCCGAATCACAATGGGAATATGCTGCGCGAGCTGGCACATCAACTACCTTCCCCTGGGGCAATGCACTGGATTATGACTTCGGTAATTTTGGCTTGCGCGAATATGGACTGGGCGGCATGGCAGAGGGCGATGATGTCTGGGTTAACGAAACCTCCCCGGTGAAATCCTTTCCCCCCAATGCCTTTGGTGTCTACGACATGCATGGCAACATCTTTGAATGGGTCGAGGATTGCTATGAAGCTGATTTCGCCAATGCGCCACGGGACGGTTCGGCCAATAAAAATGGTAATTGTGCCAACCGGGTGTTTCGCAGCGGGACCTACCTGAGCAATCCCTACATGCAGCGTTCTGCCCGCCGCGGTGCACCTTACCCGGCGACCCAGCGTGGTCGTAATTATCTGGGTTTTCGCGTTACCAAATCCCTGTAATTATCAAAAATCAAAAATCAAAAATCAAAAGGGGTCGGAGGGATTTAAATTTAATCCCTCCGACCCCTTTATTTAAGCCCTTTATTTATCAACTCCTTCGGATTTGCCGACTAATGCCATGGCTTTAGCAATGCTTTTAGTTCTGAGGATGTAAACCTTTCCCAGATATAAATCGACGAAAATCAATCCCGCCAGAAAAGTAACAAATGCCAGCAAGCGACCAGGACAGGAAATAAGTGATCGCGATAAACAGTGCACATTTCCGGAAATGCGGATTGAATTCATTACTCTAAGGCTATGAAGTTGGATTGTATTGAAAGCCCATAATGTAACATCTTGCTGGAAAAATAAGAGCACAGCGATTAAGAAAGGCAGGTGTAGTGGGCCCGATGCTGGGGATGCCTGCAATCTGAGAGCTTAACAGCGGCTAAGATGTGTTTGTTAGAATCCGGCCGTCCATTTCTCATCAGCCGCCGGTGCGTTTATTTCTCCACGGGTGTAGAGAGGTCCTGTTCAAGCATGCCGCGCTTGCTGAACCACAGCTCAAGGGGAAAGGTGACCAGAGGCGGAATGGCCGCCAGTACTGCCAGCACGCCACACCACCAGGGCCAGCGCAGGCGAATCGAGGTGATGAGCGCGACGAAGAAATAAATAATAAATGCGGCACCATGAAGACGGCCGAAAAGCCAAACACCAAGTTCAGTAATCTCCAGCCCATATTTCAAGTACATGCCAATGAGCAAACCGGCCCAGGTTATTGCTTCGACTCTGGCGGCGAGGGTGAATAATTTACTGATGCTCATGGTGAATAATTTCCGGGAAATTGACGAAAGGGCGCAAACTACCCAATACAGGCTGGCTTGTCCAGACCGGGTCAGCAGATTATGAGGTAAGCGACATGGTTGTATTTCTTTGAACGAGATTTTTTCTTTTATAAAAGCAATGGGATATTTGCACGCTCAGAAAAAATATTTTAACGTTACGTATAAAATTATTTATGGAAAAGTAATTCAACCAAACAAGGAGGTTTTTATGTCCAAACTCATTTTATCTCTGGATGGCGGCGGTATCCGTGGTGCTGCTATCACCCAGTTTCTCACTCATATTGAGCACAAACTCAATGCCGATCACAAGAAAAGCCTTCGCGATTATGTAAACTTTTATGCGGGCACCAGTACCGGAAGTATTATATCCCTGGCTCTGGCCACCACTGATATGCAGGTGTCAGAAATTAATGAGCTGTATGATTACAAGAATGCGAAAAAGATCTTTTCCGACAACCGGGGCTGGTTTGAATTTGATGGCATAAACGCACCCAGGTATGAAGCCGGGGGTAAATCCAGCATGCTCAAGCAGAAATTGGGGTCGGCAAAGTTGTCCAATGTTCCGCGCAACAAACATGTGTTGGCAGTAGCCTATGGCATAGAGCAACGCAAGCCTGAAGTCATCAAGTCTACCAATGCGATCCACCGCAAGTTGGCCTCCTGGCAAGTTGCGGATGCTTCCAGTGCTGCCCCCACTTATTTTCCTACCAGGGAAATGCTGATGAGCGGAATCGATGAGGCGTTCTGGCTGGTGGATGGCGGTGTCACGGCAAACAATCCCACCATGTGTGTTATTGCAGAAGCTATCAAAGCCTGGCCAGATCAGTCTGTTCAGGATCTGAAAGTCTTATCTGTGGGTACCGGTTACCGTACCCGCAAAATCAATGGGCCTGAATCGCAAAAGTGGGGTGCGCTGGAATGGTTTACCAAGGGACATATTCTGGATGTACTCACTGATGAAAGAGTCGTTGCCTATCAGGCCTATACTATCCTGACATCAGGTAACTATATTCGTGTTAATGCTGAAATGAAGAAGCAGCCCGGTCTTCCCAATCCACCCGATGACGCCATGGATGATATCAGCCAGTCCAATATCCGTAAGCTGAAAAAGATGGGTGATTTCTGGTTCCAGCAATACGGTGATGCAGCTGTTGAGCTGTTAATGGGGAATTATCAGGGGCCTTCTCTGGACCGGATTGATGCGGAAACCGGAAAACCCAAAGTCAGGGACTAGGAAGACAATAAACCGTTTCATAACATCTACCAGATAAGCGTATAAAGGCTTTAGCTGTTCCTCTATACCATCAAGAGCGTTAATATAGCGTCCGCTAAAACACGTCGCCCCAAGGGGCGATAACCCTGATTTTTCAGTTGTTATTCGCACTATTTCAGAATACGTCCCTATGCCAAAATCTACGCCCCGTACACTGACTGTAATTCGTTCCCATCAGCTCACTCCCAATATGAAACGCATCACGCTGGGTGGTGCTGAGCTTGAAGGCTTTCCTGCCGATCAGGAAAGTGCCTATATTAAACTGCAAATCCCCGCTGATAATGGCGAGTCACAGGTGACGCGTACCTATACCGTGCGTCATCACAGGGATGAGCTTAATGAGATTGATGTGGATTTTATGGTGCATGGCGACAGTGGACCTGCCTCGGCCTGGGCGACACGAGCCCAGCCAGGCGACTTGATCACGATTGCCGGTCCCGGCGGTAAAAAATTACTGGATTTCTCTGCAGACTGGCTGGTACTGGTGGGCGATATGACGGCACTGCCGGCGATCAGTGTCAATCTGGAACAATTACCTGCTCATGCCCGTGGTTATGCGGTAATAGAAATTCTTCATGAAAGTGATATGCAGGCATTCGGGACTCCCGAGACGTTTGAAATTCACTGGGTCACTAATCCGGCCCCGGAAAAAGAAAACACGCATCTGCTGGACAAGCTCAAACAACTGCCCTGGCTGGAAGGAACCCCTTCGATTTGGGCTGCCTGTGAATTTAATACCATGCGGGCATTGCGGCATTACTTTAAACACGAGAGGAATGTCGATAAACAGTCGGTTTATGTGTCCAGTTACTGGAAACGCGGGCTCAGTGAAGAAGAGCATAAAAAGGTCAAACGCACAGACGCTGAAACCACCGCATAAGAATAACCTTATCTATCTGGAGAAATACAAAATGAGCAGGAAATTAATTTCAAGTGGTTCGGATTTTGAAAGCAAAATCGGCTATTCGCGCGCTGTAGTTCAAGGCGATTATGTGTTTATGTCAGGCACCACAGGCTACGACTATGACACCATGACGATTTCAGATGATGTGGTTGAGCAAGCAAGTCAATGCTTCAAGAATATAGAAAAAGCCCTGCATGAAGCTGGCAGCAAGATTTCAAATATTGTCCGTGTGACTTATGTGTTTGCTGACAAAAATGATTTTGAACCTTGCTGGCCGGTACTGCAGCAGTATCTGGGATCTGTACGTCCGGCCATCATGATGATCGAAGCCGGTTTGCTGGATGAAAAAATGAAGCTGGAAATTGAAGTAACGGCTGTGCTCGAAAATAACTCCTGATAAAAAGCTCAGTATAAAAAGTAGCGCTGTCTCAATGGCATTCTCTCTTTTTTTAAATTGTCGGAAATGTTTTTAAATCCCTGGTTACGGAATCAATCATGAACCCAGGATATTTTTCAGTCAGTCTCACCGTCAAGGACCTGGGGAAATCCAAAGTGTTTTACGAAAATCTTGGCTTTAAGGTTTATGCTGGACAGGAGTCTGCACATTTTTTGATTATGAAAAATAGCGAGACAAATATCGGGCTTTTCCAGGACATGTTTGATAAAAAATATACTGACTTTCAACCCTGGCTGGAATCAGAATGCTGAAGCGATAGAGGACTTCACTGATGTCCGTGAGCTAAAACTGCTGTTTGAAGCCAAAGGTATCGAAATCCTGCAGGATTCGATTACAGCTGAAAGTGGGCCTGCCAGTTTTACTATTATGGACTCCGATGGCGATTCAATTCTTTTTGACCAGCATGTCTGATCTATAAAAGAGAGTACCGGAAATTGCCCTCCAACAAACGGAACAGAGAGTAATCAAGCTGCCTGCCTTTTCTTTTTAAACTATCACATAGGCTTTCACTATGATTCCTAAGACAATCGCCGCCTTGCAGCTTGGCTCTTCCCCTGAAGGGACAGCCGCCACCCTTGAGAAAATACTTGGCTACAAGGAAAAGATAACAGCGTCCCATTGTGATTTGGTGGTATTGCCGGAAGCACTGTTGGGGGGCTACCCCAAGGGTGCTGATTTTGGTACCAGGGTAGGCTATCGCAGTGAAGAAGGGCGTGCAGACTATCTGGCTTATTATCAGCAGGCCATTTCCATGGATGGGCCAGAAGTAGAGGCCCTGGTTAATCTGGCCATCGCCTGCAAGAGCGCGCTGGTCATTGGCATAATCGAGCGCTCCGGGTCTACCTTGTATTGCAGTGCGCTTCTGATTTCTGAAACCGGTGAGATTGCCAAACATCGCAAGCTGATGCCAACCGCCAGTGAACGACTGATCTGGGGGCAGGGAGATGGCTCCACATTACCGGTGTTGAATACCGGGGCCGGGCGAATAGGTGCTGCCATTTGCTGGGAAAATTACATGCCCCTGCTGCGCACCACCATGTATGCCAAAGGTCTCGATATCTGGTGTGCACCAACTGTGGATGAACGGGAAATATGGCAAACCAGTATGCGACACATTGCCTATGAAGGGCGCAATTTTCTGGTTAGTGCCTGTCAGTATCAGGGAGCCCCTGCGCCGGGAAGAGCAAAGGATCCTGATTGGCCTGAGGGAAGAGCGCTGATTCGTGGAGGTAGTATTATCGTCTCCCCGATGGGTGAGGTGCTGGCTGGGCCGCTCTATGATGAAGAGGGCTTGATAACAGCGGAGATAGAGCTGGATGATATTGTCAAAGCCCGCTATGACATGGACCCTGTTGGTCATTATGCCCGCCCCGATGTGTTTAAACTGGTAGTTAATGAAGAAGAGCGACCGGCCCTGACGCGGGTCAGACATGATGCTCTTGAAAAACCTGACTAAGGCCCTGCCGCGATACTTTTTCTAAATAAAAAATGCTTTGCTTGCTCGACATCAAGGTAATAACAGACTGATTTTTTTAATGTGCAGGAAGCTAAACCTGTTATTTGTAAGCATGGTGTAAAATAGGCCAATGAATTTTCCTAATCTATTATTGATCAAATCAGCCCTCCGGGTTCTTTTCGTTATGGTCTTTTTTCCACTGCCCACAGTCCAGGCCCAGTACACGGCCAGTGAGGAATACCAGATCATAGGTTACGAAGAGCCGGCGCTTGAGAATCCCGCTACCCGGCTGGGCAATAAACTGAAAAGCGGCGAGGTGAGTCTGGAATACCGGGAACAGCGTGGCTATCTGGATGATCTGCTGGCCAGGCTGGGTATAACGCCGTCATCGCAACTGCTGGTGTTTTCGCCTACCAGTCTGCAGCACAAACTGATTTCTCCGGAAAAACCCCGCGCGGTGTATTTCAATGACGACACCTATATCGGCTTTGTACAAAACAGCAATATCATAGAAGTCACCACTATTGATGAGAAGCAGGGTATCGTGTTCTATACCTTCGACAATACCGAAGGCACTGACAAATATTTTGAACGCGCGTCCCAGACCTGTCTGGTGTGTCATGACACACAGGGCACCATGGGCGGCGGTGTACCCATGTTGATGGCCCTGTCTTCCCTTTACAGTAAAGGCAATGTACCGCTGGAGAATTTTTCCGGCATTGGCAATATCAATGATACCTCGCCCATCGATATTCGCTGGGGCGGCTGGTATGTGAGTGGAGAGCACGGCTCACAAAAACATCTGGGTAATATTCTGCTGGAGGGTTACGAGGATGTAGCCAGGGTGGAGGAGCACCGTCGGGGTAATATTAAGGATTTAAATGCAGCCGGCCTGGTGGATACCTCGCCTTACCCGAGTACTGGCAGCGATATCGTCGCCCTGATGATTCTCGAGCACCAGCTAACGGTGCAGAACCAGATCACCTATATCAAGTTCAAGGCGCCAGCGGTTTTGAAGCGACGAGGACTGGAAGATTATTCCGCAGTTGAACGCTGGCAGGAGTTGCCGCAACGGGCGCGCGATGTTTTGCCCAGAATGCTGGGTAAGCTGGTGGAAAGTTTGTTGTTTATTGATGCAGCGCCTCTGGAAGACAGCTTCCAGGGCAATGAGGATTATGCCCGATGGTTTCAGGCACAGGGACCCGCTGATGCCCAGGGACGCAGTTTGCGCCAACTGGAGCTAAACACGCGCCTGTTTACTTATCCGGTATCCTATTTGCTGTATTCCGAGGATTTTAATTCCCTTCCCGGATATGCCAGGGATTATGTCCATGCCCGGCTTGCCGCCTACCTGGAAGGGCGCGAACGCTATCCTGGACGCCAACCTTTTAGCGACAGAGAACGCGAACAGGCGCTGGAGATTCTGCTGGCTACATTGCCAGGCTTTGCGGACTATACCGGCCTGGATTCAGCGCCTGAGCCAGTCTCTAACAGGCCCTTTTTTTACTGATCCTGGCGTCACTTACCTGGGCGTTTTTTGCAGGGCTGATTTTGTTGATCAGGTTTAAGCGGCTCTGTTCAGTTTGCTTGCGCCTATCGCCTGACCATTTTTGATAATGATTGAACAGAAACTGATCCATTTTCCCTGTTTGTGCGTTTAACGGGTATATAATTGAAACCCTGACCTGTGATTTAAGCCCATGACGGATAATGGATCCTTATCCGGACATGCTTTACCGTTACACGTGAAAAAAGTACTATGGCCCACGATGACTAATCTCTCCGTTACCCGTGCTGTTAGCGCCCGTATTCCTACCGAGTACGGCGTGTTCGAGCTTGTCTATTACACCAATACTTTCGACGACAAGGATCATCTTGCCTTTTATATGGGCGACCTTGGTTCAGGAGAGGATATTCTGGTTCGTCTGCACTCGGAATGTCTAACCGGTGATATCTTCGGTTCTCTGCGCTGCGACTGCGGCGAGCAGCTGGACCGCTCTTTGCAGGTTATCGCGGAGGAAGGACGCGGTGTAGTGGTCTATCTGCGGCAGGAAGGGCGCGGGATTGGACTACTTCAAAAGATTCGTGCCTACAATCTTCAAGATGCCGGCCATGATACGGTAGATGCCAACCTGCTACTTGGACACCAGGCAGATGAGCGCGACTATACGGTAGCTGTCCGCATTCTGGAAAATCTTGGCATTAAATCGGTTCGCCTGATCACCAATAACCCCCTCAAAATCAATGCCCTTGAGGAGCAGGGGATCAAAGTTAACAAGCGCGTCGAGCTTGCTAATTTCATCAATCCTGAAAATTCCCAGTATCTAACAACCAAGGCTCAACGTATGAATCATCTGTTGAGCCTGACGAATATTCCCCCTTCAATACCCAAAAGTGACTCCCATAAATCTCAATCAACAGATTGAAAAGTGGCTGCATTCGCGTGCCGCTACTTTTCAAGCTGAAAACCGACCTTTCATAACACTCTCTTACGCGCAAAGCTGGGACGGCAGTATTACTACCCGCAGTGGAGAAGTCATAAACTTTAGTGGCGAGCAGGCCATGAGTTTGACACATCAATTGCGCAGTCTTCATGACGGGATTCTGGTTGGCATCGGCACTGTGCTCAGTGATGATCCACAGCTCACAGTCAGGCAGTGGAGTGGTTTAAACCCGCAACCTATTGTGCTGGACAGTCAATTACGCACGCCAAAGTCCGCCAGGATTTGCCATCACCCCGACAAGCAATGCTGGATTTTAACGATCAAGCCCGAATCCGCTTCACTGGGAGAGCAGGTCAATATCTTGCCCATGCAAAGTAGCGAGGCTGACCCTCAGCGAGTACCTCTGTTGGCCGCCATGAGCCTGCTGCGTGAGCGAGGCATTAAAACCCTGATGGTGGAGGGGGGAGCCACCGTCATAACCGCATTCCTGAAGGCGCGTCTGGCTGATGCACTGGTGTTAACCGTCGCCCCCCGGCTTGTGGGCGGCTATAAGGCGGTAGGGAGTTTGCAAAGTGAAGGCTGCGATGATCAGTTACGTATTGACCCGCTCCATTGTGCCTCTGCAGGCAAGGACCTTATCGTGTGGGGAGATTTGCAATACGGCGAGCACGATGGGCAGGATGGGCAGGATGGTCAGGATGGTCAGGATGGTCAGGATGGTCAGGATGGAGTAGACCAATGAATACGCGTCAGCTGTGGTTCGTCAAACCTCATCAGGTCGAAATACGCGAACAACAATTACCTGTGCTGCAGAGTGATCAAGTGCTGGTGAGAAACCTTTATTCGGCGATCAGTGCCGGCACCGAGATGCTGGTGTACCGCGGTCAGCTGCCCGCTCACATGGCGCTTGATGAAACTCTGTCAGCGCTTGGACAGCAAAAAGTCAGCTATCCCTTGCCCTATGGTTATGCCTGTGTCGGTCTGATAGAGGCGGCGGGTGATGGCGTGGCCCCTGATTGCGTTGGCAAAACAGTTTTCTCGTTTCAGCCCCATGCCAGCCATCACGTTTGCACTATGGACGCCGTTATTCCGGTGCCGAATGGAATAGATCCAATGGAGGCCGTGTTTCTGGCCAATATGGAGACGGCCGTGAATCTGGTGCAGGATGGTAATCCCCGAGTCGGCGAACGGGTAGTGGTGCTGGGACAGGGTATCGTTGGGCTACTGACTTCCAGTGTCCTGGCTCAATTTCCTCTCGCAGGTCTTTACGGTGTGGATAGCATCGCCGACCGACGCAGGTTATCAGGGTGCTGTGGTGTGCAAGCGGCGTTTGATCCTGATTCGGATAGCGACATCAAGATGCTGCAGGAGAAGCTGAAAGTTGATGAATCCGGTGGCGGTGCGGATGTGGTCTTTGAGTTGAGCGGTTCTCCGGCGGCGTTGAATATGGCGGTAGATTTATGTGCTTACTCCGGTCGCATCGTTGTGGGTAGCTGGTACGGCACCAGGAGCGCCGAAATTAATCTGGGTGAAAGATTTCATCGAAATCGCATGACTATCGTTAGCAGTCAGGTCAGCACGATTGCCCCTGAGCTTGCTGGCCGCTGGGATAAAGCCAGGCGCTTCTCGGTTGCATGGGACATGATAAAAACATGCAGTCCGGCGCAGTTTATCAGTCATGCTCTGCCATTTGAAAAAGCCGGTGAAGCTTACCAGTTGCTGGACGAATCACCCCGCGACGCTACGCAGATAATTTTTGATTATCAGAACGAGGGTTGATGCCTGCCATTTTTATGTCGGTTTTAGAACAAATGTTTTTTTAGAGGAATAATAGATGTATACAGTTTCAGTAAGTCGTGAGCTGATTGCCAGGCACTATCTTGTGGGGGGTGATTGGGGTGCGGAGAATGATCCCCATTCCCATCCTTACAAGATCGAAGTTCGACTTGAGGCCGCTGATCTGGATCAGCACGGCTATCTTGTGGATATCGTAAAAATCGAGGAAGAACTTCAGGCCGTAGTCGATTATTTTGGTGAGAGCATGTTAAATGATCTTCCTGAATTCGAGGGGCTTAACCCCAGCATTGAACATTTCAGTCGTATTGTTTGTGGCAAGTTGCTGGACGGTATTCAGCCGCCGGGTTCGGGCCGCTTCAGCGTCAGGATCTGGGAGAATGATACTTGCTGGGCCGCTTACGTCACGGATTATTAAGCTGTCTGACAGGACCAGGGGTGTTATAAGGCTTTTGCGTTGGCGCCATTATTGGCAGACTGCAGCCGGGGCAAGAGCGCTGCACCAGCCAATAGAATGATTACGTCACGCAGACGCATCAACACGATCAGGGCAGCGGCTGCCGGTAATGGCAATCCCAGAGCCTGAAAAGCCCAGAACAGTCCCGCCTCAACACTGCCTACCCCGCCGGGTAGAGGCAGCAGAAAGGCCAGGCGCACCACCGTAAACAGAAAGACAAATGTTGGCAGATCTGTCGGTATACCGAGCAGACTGAGCAGGAACCAGAATTCTCCTATCATTGCGGCCCAGGCCAACAATGACAGGGCCAGGGCGACGCCAAGTGCAGGGCGTTGTGTTGTCATTACCCGCTGCAGGGATTTATTAAGTTGCGTGAGATGGGTATCCAGATTGCGCAGACGATCATGGTCATGCCAGCGTCGCGTCAAACGTTTTATCCACGTCTTAATTCGCGACGGCTGGCTTATAACAAACCAGCCAAATAGCCCCATCAGACCAATCAATCCCACTAGAACGAATGCGATGGGGTACCAGTCGACAACGATTGCAGAGCGGGTCGTCAGCAGGGTAAGCACGGCCAATAAAAGCACAGCAAAATTAATCCACAGCTCATAGAATCGATCCAGTCCAAGCGCGAGAAATGCATTGTGGATCGGCACAGTATAATGTCGCCATAACCAGTAGATCTGCAGCGGTTCGCCACCAAACTGGGGGCCGGGTGTCACAAAACTGATGACCTGGCCTGCCTGGCGTATCTGCAGAAGCTGCAGGAAACTGCAAGGCAGTGCCATGGCGCGAGTCAGCACCAGCCAGCGTCCGGTAAGCAGCGCAATGACGAGCAGGTTGAGGGAAGTCCAAATTATCCACTGGGAAAACTGCAGGTTTGTAATCGTCTGCATAAGTTCGGTAAATGGCAATCTGGATACTATCCAGGCTGCCAGTGCGAAGGCGATCAACCAGGTCACGTAGCGGGACATGAAACGGGCAAAGCGAAAATAGTCAGTCGGTGATTTCAAGCGCCATCGTACCGGTTAAGCCAGTGATCATCCTCTGTCCACAGGCTGAAGCGTCCGGTACCCAGAAGCAGTAACCAGATCACACAGCAAAACAGAATATAGTCCACCGGCAGTAAGGGGGTGCTCATGTAGTACCAGCCAAGCAGGCCAACCAGGATGAGACTGAAGTAGCGCCCGGCAATTCCCAGCAAGAGCATGGCCGATGCCACCATAAAACCACCTGTCATGACATTGTTCATCCAGGTCATGCTGTTACCCGTTAGCGTTGGAAGTCCGGATTGAAACAGGGATGACGCCAGCGTTATAACTATCACCAGACGCAAGCCTGGTTGCAAAAAAGTCAGACTGAATAGAGTTAGACGCTGAAAGGTCTTGTCTACGACCTCTGTCTCTCGGTTGATACGCCCACTGACAATCAGCCAGTCGATTAAAAATCCGATTAGCGCAGGCAGCATGAAGGCAAAGCCGGCGAGCATGGTCAGTGGCGGATGAAACAGTGGCCACAGCGCTACCACCAGAAAGCCCATCTGAAACCCTGCCCAGGTGCGGCGGTGCAATGCTGGCGGCAGGGGATAGATGGGCAAGCCTCGCCAGTTGCGCCACATTATACCGGCGTGAAAAAAATAATAGGCAATGCCAAACAGCAGGTAACTCCAATGAACCTGGCCATAAGCGAATGCAAGCAGTGAGGCTATTGCCAGACCGAGTGCATCGGCGACCGTATCAAGTTGATTTCCAAGCAGACTGCTTTGCCCGGTCCGGCGTGCTACGTAGCCGTCGACTCTATCCAGTACGGCGGCAAAAAAATAGAGCATGCCAGGTAGCCACGCCAACACCGCCCCTTCCGGCCAGGGCTGAAACAGGAAGCCGGCGACGGAAGCGATTAAGCCAGAGCGTAACAAGGTAAGCTTGTTGGCCCAGCCAAGGGTTTTATATAGTGGCGCCTCGGGCGCTTCGTGATTAATAGGCAAGCGCCGCCTGGTCTGATAACAGATAAAGGCCCAGACCAACGCGGCCTGAATAAACCATTGCATTGCCGCTTGCCAATGCCAGCTCAGGCCCAGCAAACCACAACCGCCCGCCAGTGCAACAATACCCAGACAGCCAAGGCGAGCGGATTCGCGCTTGAGCGATTCATAAACCGCTTGTTCCCCAGGATTCAAAGTGTCTGACATTTGCCAACAATACCAAACCAGAGGGGACGGAGGGATTTATTTTTGATCATTTTTACGCATTTGTAAAAAAGTCATCTAGACTTCCAGTATCTGCCTCTCACAAAAACCGCATAAGGAAATGCCATGCCCCGTCGAGCCAGGATGTATATACCGGGTTACCCCTACCATATTGTTCAACGCGGTAATAACCGGCAGGCCTGTTTCTTCGAAGTAGAAAACTACCGTGTGTTTTTAAAATACATGAGTGAAGTAATGCCGCGTTATGGGAACAGTCTGCATGCCTATTGTCTGATGACAAACCATGTGCATTTATTGATTACGCCTGAATGTGTAGATAGTATCTCCAACTTCATGAAAGTTGTGTGTAGCCGTTACGCCCAATACATCAATAAAAAATATACCCGCACAGGATCGCTCTGGGAAGGACGTCATAAGGCCAGTGTCATTGATTCTGAAAGCTATTTACTGAAATGCTATCGTTATATTGAACTTAATCCTGTGACCGCTGATATGGTAAAGCGACCCGAAGGATATGCATGGAGCAGTAATCATTACAACGCTTGGGGAGGTCAGAATAGTATGATCTCGGGGCATGAATCCTATTTGGCTCTTGGCCAGAATCAGGCTCAGAGGTGTTTGAACTACCGAAAACTTTTTGATGAAGCCCTGTCTACTGAAGATTGCCATGCGATTGGTAAGGCATTGTACTTTTCAATGCCGCTGGGATCGGAGGAATTTATGAAACAGATTGAGAATCAAACAGGTCGCATGATAGGTTACGCGCATCAAGGCCGGCCTTATGCTAAATTGGTTAAAAATAAATCCCTCCGTCCCCTTAAATGATCTATTTTGCGTACCCTGGTGATCTCGACACCCCAACGGGTGGTTATCATTATGATCGCCGTCTTATCGGTGAGCTTCGCGGTATGGGGGTGAGTGTGGAAACGATTTCTTTACCGGACTGCACTTGTATGCCGGATCAGCATGCTCTGGCACGCGTGCAGCAGCTATTCGCAGCTATACCGGATCAGGCGGTGGTTGTTATTGATGGACTGGCCTTCGGCGTTCTGGATCAGCTGGCAATGGCAGAGGCAAAACGACTGCGACTGGTTGCCCTGTGTCATCATCCGCTGGCGCTGGAAACAGGGCTTGATGCACAAACTCGTCAGGCATTACTGGTTTCAGAACGACGAGCCTTGAGCTGTGCTTGCGCTACTGTCGTGACCAGCGAGCATACTCGTCAGATCCTTATGGATCAGTATGACGTCCCCATTGACAGTATCACTGTGGCGCTTCCCGGCACAGATCAGGTAAGCTTTGCGCGCTGCAAAGGCAACCCGATTCGGCTACTCACCGTGGCTTCACTGACCCCGCGCAAGGCCCATGACATTCTCATTGATGCGCTTGAGCCGCTCATATCACTGCCCTGGCAAGCACGCTTTGTAGGAGGCAAGGATTTCGACCCTGACTGGGCTGCAAGCCTGGAGGAACGGGTAAATACTTTGGGCTTGTCGCAGCGTATTGAATTTGCTGGCAAGGTGGCCGATACAGGCCTTGAATATCAGCAGGCCGATGTGTTTGTCCTGCCCTCGCGCTTCGAGGGCTATGGCATGGTATTCGCTGAAGCGCTGGCGGCGGGACTACCGGTGATCGCAGCACGATCCGGCGCCGTACCAGACGTCGTGCCTGAAACGGCAGGGATGATGGTATCCCCGAACGATACCAGACAATTAAGCGAGGCATTAATGCAGATAATCAGCAATGAACCATTACGCCGGCGACTCCAGGGCGGTGCCAGGAAGGCCGCCGCGACATTGCCGGCCTGGTCAGATACTGCAGCGATTGTTGCCGGCAAACTCGATGAGATAAATCACTGATGACTGGTTTCAGCATCGACTGGCTGGATCTGCGCGAGGCAGCAGACCGGTGCGCACGCGACGATAAATTACTTGAACAAGCCAGGTATTGGTTGTCTGAAAGTTTTGCCCCGGGAACAGAGAAGACCGTGGTGGACCTTGGTGCGGGCACAGGTTCCACGCTGCGTGCTTTCGCCCATGCTTCAAATACTGATCAACAGGCGCTGTGCTGGCGACTGCTGGATCAGGATGCGGCACTGCTTGCGCAGGCCCGTCTGCGGCATGGACATTTACAGCGACTGCAAACTTATGAGCTCGATCTTGCAGAAATTTCCGCGTTGCCGCTGGCAGACGCACAGCTCATTACTGCCTCGGCGTTATTTGACCTGGTGTCCGCCGATTTTGTCGACACATTGGCTCTCGCGTTGCAGAGCCAACAAGATCCGCCTGCATTATACGCGGCCTTAAATTACGATGGCACGACTACCTGGACGCCTGCGCATCCTCTTGATGAGGTGGTACTTGATGCGTTCAATCGCGATCAGCAGAGAGATAAAGGTTTTGGTATGGCGTTGGGGCCAGAGGCAGGCTCCTATCTGGAGCGGGTGTTCAGTGGATCAGGTTTCAAGGTGTTTACTGCGAATAGCCCCTGGGTGCTGGATCAACTCGACTGCAAATTGGTAGATGCCCTGATTAGCGGGATAGGTGAGGCCGTCGCTCAGGATTCGACACTGGATACGACTTCGCTTCAGGACTGGATCCAGTTCAGAAAGGCTCATTTGTTCACCGGTACTTGCGTGGTTGGGCATACTGACCTGTTGGCACTGCCAGACAGGGATTAATGCGTCCTCAAACCAGCGCTGACATTTTTCCGTATTTAACCCTATAGCAGGACTATTCTGTTTTTGTTTGAATAGTTGACTGTCGCAGCAACAATCCTTGATCACCAAAGCCAGGAGGCGCCATGCAGAAATATTATTCAAGTCGATTCCAATCATACGCAGCCCTGCTGCTTCCTGTAATGTTGTTATCAGGAATCACCCAGGCACAGCCTGTGGATTGGGAAATAGATCCCGAACATTTCTCGATAGTCTTTGAAGCGAGCCACGTTGGTTACCAGAATCAGATGGGGCTGTTTCTCGAGGGCGCCGGGAGCTTTCGCTATGATCCCGCTACACGAGAACTGAGTGCCGGCCATGTCGAGATACAGGCTGACAGTATCTTCACCAATCACGATGACCGGGACAATCACCTTACCGGCAGGGATTTTCTGAATGCAAGGCGTAATCCGCTCATTGTCTTCGACGCGACGGATTTTGCCCCCGGTGGTGACGATGCAGGTGCAACACTGACTGGCAACCTGACGCTGCTTGGTGAAACCCGCCCGGTGGTGCTGGATCTCATTATCAACAAACGGGCGGACTATCCTTTCGGGCATGGTCGCGAGACACTGGGAATATCTGCCAATACCATAATTACCCGCAGTGACTGGGGCATGGACTACGGCGTGGCCGATAATCTGGTTGGCGATGAGGTAACACTGCGTTTCGAGTTTGAAGCAATAAGGCAGTAAAAAAATAAAGGGGACGGAGGGATTTATTTTTAATCCCTCCGTACCCCTGCAGGGCTGGTTTCCTCGTCCAAGCCTACCTATACTTGTCGGTATAACAAGAACACAAAACCATTTTAATCATCAGAACGGGGCTCTTCTTATGTTGTCGTTATCCAGGTCATTCTTCTTATATTTATATACTGCACTGATGTCTTTGTTGCCTGTATCGATGGTTCAGGCCCAGCAGCCTGTGGTCAGCACGGATATCAACGCTGCGGGTATGGCCATCTATGAAGAAACCTGCTCTACCTGCCACGACATGCCGGTGGAAACCAAGTCACCGCCCATTGATACACTCAAACGTATGGGGCCGCGTGCGGTGCGATACGCGCTGACCAATGGCAAGATGAAAGTGCAGGCCGCGGCACTCAGTGAAGATGATATTGATGACGTGGTGGCTTATCTGTCAGCCACAGCTGATGTGGATAACAGCTGGATAAGCGACAATATCTGTCCTGCCGGGCGCATGGACGTGGATACCGGTGAGCCTACCATCTGGACCCAGGGCTTTGACCGCATGAATCACCGTAATCTCAGTGCCGAACAGGCGGGGCTGACGACCAGTGATATGGGCAATCTGGAGCTGGCCTGGTCCATGGGTTTTCCGTCCACAGCGAATATGCGCTCCCAGCCTGCCATTGTTGGCAATACCATGTATTACCCGATTGTGGATTCCGGCCAATTGTTTGCCCTGGATATTGGCGGCAATTCCCCCTGTGTGAAGTGGGTTTACGAGCATGACATTCCCCTGCGCACCACCATTGGCTACCACACCCTGGAAGACGGCCGTCCGGTACTGGTTTTTGCAGACAACTCGGCCCACACCCTGTTAATGGATGCCATCACCGCAGAAGTGATCTGGGATGTCAGCGTCCAGGTGACCAGTGTCTCCAATGTCACGGCCATGCCGGTGCTTTATGGGGATCGTGTCTATGTGGCGATTTCCTCCGGCGAGTTGAATATGGGCGCGGCCGCAGATTATGAGTGCTGTACCAGTCATGGCGCGGTAGTAGCACTGGACCTGGCCACCGGTGCCCGCGAATGGGTCTACCACACCATGGAAGATGCCAAACCCACCACGGTAAGCCGTGTCGGTACCCAGCAATACGGGCCCAGCGGCGCGCCAATCTGGACTGCGCCAGCCGTGGATGAAAAACGTGGCTTGCTATATGTGGGGACCGGCGAAAACACCTCGGCACCACCCACTGACACCAGTGATGCGATTCTGGCACTGCGCCTGGAAGACGGTTCTCTGGCATGGAAATTTCAGGCCACGCCCAATGACATCTACCTGACTGGCTGTGACAGAAGCCCGGATGGCCCCAATTGCCCGCCGGCATACAGTATCAACAAGGATGTGGATTTCGGCGCCGCCATCATGCTGGCCCAGACCCGCGATGGCAGTGATCTGGTGCTGGGTGGTCAGAAGAGTGGGGATGTCTGGGCGCTGAATCCTGACACGGGTGAGCTGGTATGGAATACCAAGATCGGTCCTGGTGGCGCCATGGGCGGCATTCACTGGGGCATGGCGTTTGACGGCGAACGTTTGTTTGCCGGCAATAACCAGAGCACCGGCCAGTCGGCAGACGGCAATGATCCCGGTCTGTTTGCGCTTGATATTAATAACGGCAGCATGCTCTGGGAATACCATCACACGCCCGATTGCACCGGTAACCGACGTGAATTATTGCCCAGCTGTGATCGCAGTTGGGGCATGTCCGCCGCCACCATGATTGTGGATGAGGCAGTGGTGCAGGGCACCATGGATGGTTTGATCAAGGTTTTCAGTACCACCAATGGGGAGCCCATTTTCACCTATGATACCGCGCAGTCTTTCAACACCATGAATGGCGTGGAAGCCCGCGGTGGCGCTATCGATAATTTTTCCGTGTGGGCGGCAAACGGTACTTTATTTGTGCAGTCCGGATATGGTCTGTTTGGTATTCCCGGTAATGTACTGTTGGCATTCAAACCCGCCAGATAAAACCTGTTGGAATATGCTTTAAAGATGAAGTGAGCGACCGTTGAAGCCGGGAATGATGCCGGTTTCAATGCTCGCTTCATCAATGCCCAGATGTTGATTCAAAATAGCGGCAAATACCTCATGGGTAGCCAGGGTTGGCGCCAGATCACGTCCTTCATAGAGATTCCCGGCAGACAGCCCCGGCCATTGTGTATGGATCCTGCCACCATTAACCGCGCCTCCCATAAGAAAACCCGCACTGGCAGTACCATGATCCGTCCCTTGCGTGCCATTTTCCGCGGCTGTTCTGCCAAACTCTGTCACTACCAGCACCATGGTATTGTTCCAGGTGCTACCCAGTGAATTTTTCAATGCCAGCATGCCCGCATCAAGCTCGGCAAACTGGTTGGCCAGTTGACCTTGCTGTGAACCCTGATTGGCATGGGTATCCCAGCCACTGCTTTCCAGTACGGCAATCAGTGGGCCATTATCCTGTGAGAGAAAATTACCGGCGGCAGTGGCCAGCACACTGAAATTTTGTCCCCGGCGCGAGTTGCCGGCATCTTCCATGCTGGCAGCAAGTTCCTTGGCCAGCAGTCCCTGGGTAAAGCGTTCCCCGAGAAAGCTGTCGTGGTTATAGAGACTCAGTAATTCGCTGACAGTGCTTGTGCTGGGTTCTGGTAATACCGCGGGCGCCCAACTCCCTGTGTCATACTGGCCATCGAGAATTTTCGGCGTAGTCTGACCAATGCCCATGGCGGCTGCCCCATTGTTACTGTTGTTGGTTAACAGATAAGGCACGCTGCGATTAAGCCAGCCTGAAGTGCCCTGATCCGGGCTATCCAGACCAGTTTCAAGCACGTTCTGCCCATCGAAATGTGAGCGCTCCCGATAGGGGCTGGCCAGCGCATGAAACACGGTCAATTCACCTTCATCATACAATTGCGCCAGCGTCATCAATTGCGGATGCAATCCGAAGAAACTGTCCAGCTTTAGCAGCTGGTTTTCATTGAGCGCCAGTGTCGGGCGCAAGTCAGTATAGGCTGCATCACCATAGGGCTGCACGGCCGCCAGTCCATCCATGGCGCCGCGCAGAATAACCATGACAAAGCGCTGGTCGCTGGCACTGCCGGTGGCGCCAAGGGAAAGTCCGGGGCAAAAGGGCGTGACACTAGCGAGTCCGGCTCCTTGCAAAAAACGGCGACGCGTATTGAAAATATGATCAGACATCAGGATCTCCATTGAAAAGCAGGGCTGGCCAACAGCAGGGTGATAGCCTGGTGGCTGGATTCAGCATTGGCCAGCGCCTGTTGTAAATGTGCATCGGGGGATAGAATTTCCTCTGCCAGATATTCAGCATCGCTGTTGCGTGAGGTGAGATTGGCAATGGAGTTGGCCCATTCCATGCGCTTCATTAAGCCATCCGGACTGCCCCAGTAACTGGCGCTGTCTTCCCAGCCCGCAGGGGACAGAGCGGTAAAGGGCATCTGGTTAAAGCAAGTAAGAATGCGCGTAAATAGTCCTGATACCTGCCTGTTAGTATCAATGGCGCTATCCAGCTCCATGCCACGCGCGGTGGCAGTAACCAGTTCCTGAGGGGTTCTGAGTTTTTTATTTTGTGGCAACCAGGGCTCTTCCAGCATAACCAGTGCCTCATGCACAGACGGCAGGTGACCGTCTGACTCCAGGAAGGTATTTTCCAGTTGGCTAATGGCCGACTGCGGGGGCGTATCGCTAATAAAATGCCGCGCCAGTTTTTCCGCAATATGACGTGCGGTGGCTGGATGCCTGGCCAAATCCCTTAAGGCCTGTTCCCCCTGGGCAGCGCCGTTACCTCGATTACTGTAGGTTTTTCCAAGCACGCGATGACTGCCCGGTTCATGCAGTTGCGGTACATAGGTAAACCCCGTGCTGTTATCCACGCTGACGCCAGGCAGGCGCATGCTGCGTTGCTCCGGTATAGTCCAGCCGGTAATTATTTTAGCCAGATTCGTGACATCAATCTGACTGTAACCACCATTGATGCCGAGTGTGTGCAGTTCAAGAATTTCTCTTGCCAGGTTTTCATTTAGACCACGACCCCGGCGTTTGCCAATTACAGAATTTGGACCCGTGGAGACACTATTGTCCAGGTAGATGAGCATGGCAGGATGCTGCTCTACGGCCAGTAACAGACTGGCAAAATCCTTGTCGAGATTGGCGCGAATCGCTTCCTGTTCAAAGGGCAGGGCCAGCTGACGAAGCACGGCTTTCTGTCCACCAGAATAAGCCACGCTAAAATGATTGGACCAGAAATGCAGCAGACGTTCGGCAAAAGGCGTCTGCGTTTCCACCGCTGTTTGCAGTCTTAACTGCAGATGGTTCTGATAATCCTGCGCCATCTCACGTCGGCTTTCACGCAAGGCGGTTTCTCTTATGGATGCAGCATTATTATCCTGACGTGTTCCCTGCATCATCATGCGGTCTTCACTCAGGGATGCAAGATAGGAGGCGCTGGAAGGCAGGGATGACAAGCGGTGAGGGACGGCTGTGATGTCAGTCAGCTGATTGAGTAACCACCCGCGGGGATCCTGTTCAATATAAGCCGCTTCACCAGGGCGTAAACCCAGTCCGAATTTATTGGCAGCGATATAGGTGTCCGTTGAATAGATCATAAGCAGTAACCAACATTGTTTTTATCGTTACTTTGAATAACGTCCCTACCGGGGATTGGTTTACAATGGGCCCTATGGAAAATTTCAACGAATTCTCTACACAGTCACTGGAAAGCCTGCTGTTGTTCTTGCCCAGACTTGCTGGCGCCTGCCTTATTCTGCTTGGCGCTTTTTATCTGGGTCGTATGCTGGCGCGTGCCATTGGACTGATATTGAGCAAAATGTCAGGCCTGCAGATTCACGATACGTTTTTTCGTTCACTGATACGCCTGATCGTTTTTTACTTCGGTATTGTGTTGGCATTGAATATTGTGGGTCTGGAAACGCTGGCCTTGTCGATACTGGCGGGTGGCGGTGTGACCGCCATTGTATTGGGTTTTGCCTTTCGGGAAATTGGCGAGAACTTTCTGGCCGGTATCTTTCTGGCCTTCAGTCGTCCGTTCAATGTGGGTGACCTGATCAACAGCGAAGGTCTGGAAGGCAGGGTGAAATCCATTTCCCTGCGTTTTACACACCTGCGCGCTGTGGATGGTCGCGACATTTATGTACCCAGTTCACAGTTGTTTTCCAAGCCGGTGATTAACTACACGCGCGATGGTCTGCGACGTTTTACTTTCAACGTGGGAATTGATTATGCCAATGATGCAAAAGCGGCATGCTACCTGTTAGAGGATGCTGTAGGAAAAATTGCCGGGGTTCTGGAAGAGCCTTCCTGTGCTGCTACCATTAATGCGCTGGAGCCGGGGTATGTGGAACTTTCAGTCAGTTACTGGCAAAACGTGTTTGATGAGGCCGTTGATGGCAAGCAGCTGCGCATCAATGTGATAGACAGCTGCCGTAAAGCGCTGCTGGAAAATAATTTTACAGTCAGTGCCGATACCACGAGTAATGTGGCAGTATCAGGTAAGATTGAAAACTATTAATCGTTTCTGCCAAGAAGTAACAAAAATTAGCGAGTTGGCAATACATCTTTCAGTTTCTCATGAGCCTCGCGAATACAACTCTCGGTAGTTTCCCAGTCGATACAGGCATCCGTCACAGACACGCCATATTTCAATTCACTCAGGTCGGCAGGGATATCCTGACGACCGGCATTGATATTGCTTTCAATCATCAGACCGATAATGGACTTGTTGCCATCAACAATCTGCTGCACCACATCCTTTAATACGTCTGGCTGGCGGTTATGATCCTTGTTGGAATTGGCATGGCTGCAGTCGATCATGATATTGCTGGAGACACCGGCTTTTTCACACAGGGCCTCACACTGGGCCACACTATCAACATCATAATTCTGCAGGTCGTTGCCACCGCGTAGTACCACATGGGCGTAGGGATTGCCCTTGGTGTGCACGACACTGACTTTTCCCTTGGGGTCGATGCCCAGAAATCGATGCGGGCTGCTGACGGCTTTCATGGCATTAATAACCACATCAAGCCCCCCGTCAGTACCATTCTTGAAACCCACGGGCGATGACAGGCCGCTGGACATTTCGCGATGGGTCTGGGATTCAGTGGTTCGCGCACCAATGGCAGACCAGGTAATGATGTCATGCAGGTACTGGGGTGAAATCGGGTCCAGCGCTTCTGTTGAGGTCGGCAGTCCCATGGCGCTGAGTTTAAGCAGCAGGCGTCGACCCATGTGGAGACCTTCCTCAATGTGGAAGCTGTCATTCATGTGAGGGTCGTTGATCAGGCCTTTCCAGCCTGTGGAGGTGCGGGGTTTTTCAAAATACACGCGCATCACCAGCACAAGGGTGTCACTGACTTCATCGGCCAGTTTCCTCAGGCGCTCGGCGTAATCCAGTGCCGCGTCCACATCATGAATGGAACAGGGACCTATAACGATAAAAATACGATGGTCCTTGCGGTCAAGAATATCGCGAATAATCTGGCGATTGTTTTCCAGAATTTCGCGCGTTTCACCAAACAGGGGCAAACGTTCCTTTAATTCATCTGGCGTGATTAACGTCTGGTATTCACCTATATTGAGGTTTTCAGTGAGCCCTGTTGTCATGTCTATATACCCGGTTTTTTGCGAAAGGCGCGCATTATAAAGGGGATTGGCCATTGAAACACCCGTATTCATGGCCATTTTTTGAAAAAAACTAGAAAAGTGTGTCCTGTGAGGGACCAGCAAGGGCCGTTTCAGCGGGTGCCGGATATGCCGATAACTCTACTTCATGGAAAGCGGGCAGGGCAGTAAAAAATAATGCCGTTCTGATTTCACGGCTTTCCATGGCACGATACAGCGACGCATAACGGGCCAGTTGCGGGGCATACTTTTCAGACTGCTCCTGCCGGAAGGCCTCTTCATTCATCGCTGGTGGCCGCTGACTGCTTTTATAGTCAATAATCCAGCGCACATCATTTTCATCGATAAAGGTTCTGTCGATGACAAATTCTTTCCTGTATACGCCGCGAAAGTCGCTGAGACTGAGTTCACTGGCGGCTTCGCAATGGGCATCAGAAATGAGCCACTGGAATTTCTCGTGAGCAAGACAGTTACGTAACTGCCTGTTGATTTCTTCTATCACTGCCTCAGTGTCATCTGTCAGCGCTGCAAGAGTCTGTCGCCATTCAGGGGCAAGGCCGCAGAGCTCGGACTGGTTGCCAATATCCAGTGTTTTATCCGCAAACATCATCAGGCAATGATGAATGATATCGCCCATTTCCCGTTGAAGAAGATTGTCATGTACACTTTCTGGCAACAACATTTCTTCAAGGCCTTGGTTGTCATTCTCATCTGGATAATCGGCCTGGGATACTGGCACGGGTGGTTGCCAGGCAGGGGGTAAACGCCGACTTAACAATGCATGCTTATCGGGAGTTGCAGATTCATGAACAGGTACTTCTTCAAGGGGAACAATCTGTGCAAAGGCTGCCGGATTTTCTTCCAGCTGAGGCCATAAAGCGGCAAGCAGGGAGTTTTTATCCGGCGCCTTGAAGGTGTCACAATCGACCTTGATACTGCCAATCAGCGTTGCACTTTTTATGGCGCGGGTGACAGCGATGTAAAACAGGCGGTTGGTTTCCAGTCGCTGCTGCAGGTTGGATTCGTATTTCAGGTACTGATAGGTGGCATCCTGATTCTGCCCCTTTTGCGGGGGCATGCTGATGACCAGTTCCTCATGGCCCGCCGGATTAATATGTTCACGCCAGCGCAGCAAGGGGTTATCGTCAGAGCGGGGCTTGCGTTCAAGCCCGGGCAGAAAGACATGGTCAAACTCCAGTCCCTTGGCTTTATGGATGGTCATGATGGTCACAGGTGCCTCGGGGTCAAGGCCGTCGGCAAATTTACGGTTCACCTTTTCTTCAAAGCGCAAAATGTCAGATATATCACCGCCTTCATCATGCTCCTGCAATAATTTGAAAAACACCATGACACTGTCCAGGTAATGGCTGTCATCCAGTGCGGCAGCGCCACCCAGTGCAATCCAGCAGTTTTCTATCCATTGCCTTAATGACAGGCGCCTGCGCTGCCAGCGTGCTGTCACAAGTATGGGAACACTACGCTGCAGGATTTGCCGAGCCTGATCCGATAAGTGGCTAATTTGCTCGTGTGTCTGGATGGTTTGCCAAAGCGAGGGCTGGCCTTCATGTGCTGCCATTGCCAGCTGATGAATATCCTGTAACGGCAAACCGAACCAGGGGGTGCGTAACAAGGCAAACCAGGCCGTCACATCCGCTGGATTAAGCAGGGCACGGGTGAGCATGAGAAGATCTTTTACCACCGCATAGGAAGCCAGGGGATCAATTTCTGCGGCATTCCAGCGAATGCCACGTTGTCGCAATGCCGGAATAATGGCCTGTAAATGACTGCGGGTACGCACCAGGATGGCGATCCTGTCATTCGGGTACTGCTCACAGGTTATCTGTATTTTTTCCGCCAGCAATGAGGCTTCCTGTTGCTGGAGCAGGAGTCTGGCGTCATCAAGATCCTGCTCTGCCGTCAGCAGAATAGTATTAATGCCAACACCTGGCAGTTCATCATGAATGGCAACAGCAGGGCTGTATCTTACAGCGCCGCGGCCAATATCATCATGTAAAGGAAAGGCCCTGGCAAAGCTGGTGTTAACCCAATCAACAACGGCGGCCTGGCTTCGAAAATTGGTGCTTAACTGCAGGCTACGGAGTTTGACCTGGCCAATGCCATGATCCCTTGCTTCAAGAAACAGGCCGACATTGGCATTACGGAAGCCGTAACAGCTTTGCATGCCGTCGCCGACAATGAAAAGGGTGCGGCCGTCGCCCGGTTGCCAGCCAAAAGTCAGTTTTTCCAGCAACTGTTTTTGCAGACTGGAGGTATCCTGAAATTCATCCACGAGTATATGTTTTAGTTGGTAGTCCAGGCGCAGGGCAAGATCCGTGGGTTGTTCATCACTGCCCAGGGCTGCCAGCGCAGCAATACTGATTTGGGTGTAGTCAGTCTGGCCATGGTTGCCAAAGACCACTGTCAGTCGACTGACCAGAGCCGGCAGCAGTGCGGTAAAACTATCCAGGATCTGCCACTGGCTATCGCTGTAAACGGGGTCGGGTAAATGCCGGAACTCTTCAAGCAGTCGGGTCAGTTCAGCGTCCTCGCTCATGCTTTTCAGTAATACCAGCATGCCGTCTTTCATCTGTTTACGCAGCTCTTTTTCTTGCTTGTCAGCAGCCTCGCCGGTTGCAGGAAAGCCACTGCGCTTGTCCACCGTTTTACGCAAGCTATGAGTTGTGGTCAGTAACAGATTGCCAATTTCCTGCCATTGGGGCAATGCATTGGCGGATGCGGGAGGCAGACCATTTTGAAACTCACACGCACTCAATGCGTCATGCCCCTGGATTTTTAAATTGTTGGCAGCAAAATCCAGCAGGGGCAACAATTGTGTCTGGTAGGGTGATAAAGCCTGGGTAAGTTCACTGAGTTTATGGCTGATCAGATTCTGCAATGTGGATTCAAGAATCTGGCGGGCTTTGTCGGAATGACGTTGAATATCAACTATATTGGTCAGCCATTGATCGCGTTTAGCGAGGAGGTTGACCAGTAATCCGCTCAGGGTATGCCATTGATTATTTACGTGGGCGAGGAGCTTCTGCAGATGACGCGACAAGGCATTGTCATTTTCCAGTTCACTTAATAACTCCAGGACCGCTTCTTCATACATCAGGCTGGCATCATCGACAACACCGGGGGTGACACCCAGGGCTGACACTACTGGCAGCTGATTGGTGAGTTGCGCATTGAAACTGTCGATGGTCGAAATTCGCAGGCGCGTAGTGTTTTCCAATAATTGCCAGTGTAATGTCTGATCGCGGGAAATCACTTTGGCAGCAAGCTCAAGCGTAAGTCGTTCATGTTCAGCCATACTGGCTAGATCAGTTTTTGATAATTGTCGGGCCTGCGTCATTTTTTCAAGAATACGATTGCGCATTTCGGATGCGGCTTTGCGGGTAAAGGTGATGGCCAGAATTTCTTCCGGGCGTTCACAACGGGAAAGCAAAGACAGATAGCGCTGGGTCAGCAGCTCGGTTTTTCCCGAGCCTGCCGGCGCCTGTACACAGAATGAGTCGTCAAGCTCAAGTGCCAGGCGTCTTTCTTTGTGGTCTGTCGGAAGCAGGCTCATGCCCGAGCCTCGTCATTGATGCGGCACAGTCCGTCCAGGTGGCACCAGGTGCAACTTGAACTGATCTGCTTGGGATCAACAGCGGCAAATCCCTGCAGGTATTCATTGGCTACAGCCGTCAGCGATTGCTGCCATGACTGGCGCAGATCATCCCAGCTGCTTTCCTCGGAAATGTTGGTTTTATGGCTGAAAAGACTTTTCGGATAAATGGCGTCGTCATTGCTGATGCCTTTGTAACGCGACTCTTCCACATGAATTTGCGCTATAAACAAGCCGTCTACCTGTTTTTGTTGTTGTGCCTGGTCAGCCTCTACCGCCTGCATATAAAGCATGAGTTGCGGATCTGTCTGGCGCACATCAGTCCATTTGATCTCGCTATTTTTGGATGACTTGTAATCAACCACCACCAGGGTGCCTGCGGGGGTTTCATCGAGGCGATCCACTCTTATATTCAGGGACAGATTGGCATGTTGCCAGACATAACGTGCTTCGCTGCTAAGCACCTTGAAACGGCCACGCTTTTTTTCTTCTTCAAGCCAGAAAAAAAGAAGCGTGCTGAGTCGCTGGCTTTCCAGCATAATAAATTTTTCTGTCATGGTATGACGATAATGACGGGCTTTATCCTGTAGTGCGTCGTTAACGATTGTGTAGGTGAGCTCTTCAATAGTCTGCGCACTGGAATCCAGCAACTGTTTTTGCGTTTTAATCTGTTGCCAGAATCTTTCCATGACTTCATGTAGCAGGCTACCCAGCACATGGGCAGGCAGGCCAATTGCCGGTCTGGGTAAAGGCGTGGCGCCGAGCCTGTGTATGGCAAAGGCTTTGAAAGGACAGTCTGCCTGATGCGCCAGCAGGGAAACACCGCCACTGCTTTGTTCATTGTCTGACAGCGGGATAGTCGCGTTATCAGAAAACAGTTCCGTACTGTCAGTCTCCAGCATTGCCATAAGCGGAGCAGACAATGGCGCAAGCGGTTCGGGTTTTTCATCAGACGGCACAATACCGGTAAGGGATTGCAGCATGGCACTGGGTTTTAAGCTGAGCTCGTCATCCTGACAGGGAAAGCTGAAGACAATGTGCGCCTCGGTGTTATCAATGAATTGTTGTAACTGCTGTTTAGCCAGCGTGGTGAGTAAATTCACATCGCTTTCCGGAATGCCTGCTGCTTTCTGTAAAGACAGGGGAATAAAAGGGGAAGGATGTGCCGGGGCTGGCCAGTGTTGTTCTGATAAGCCCATCACCCAGGCATGGGTGAAATGCAGCCCATCAGCTTCAGTAGGATTGAGCACCTGAACCGGAGCTACATCACTGCCGCTACTGACTGAAAGCGCTCTCACAATTTGCTGGAGGTGAGAAAGTGCAGCGTCAATACTGACCGCGCCATGCCAGTGACTGGTCTGCTGGAAAAGTTTGAGGGCTCTTGACCAGGCTTTTAACTGTAGCGTTTCTGAATGATTCAATGGGCGCTTGCCGGGCCAGCCCAGACAGCGTAATTGCTCTTCAAAAACAACACACCACTGCCCACACAGCGCTTTAGCGGGCGCCTGTCGACGCAGGGAGTCCAGTTCCAGTAATGATGTAGAAATCAATTTGGAAAATTCTGGCTTGCCTTCACGCCCGCTCATTTCCCTGGCCAGTGAAAGCTGGATTTTCAATTCACCCTTATCGCGCAGGGTTGCTTCAAGTGCAGCAGTGGCCGCTTCCTCGGACTCTGAAAACAGCAGGAAAGGGGAACGCAATAGTTTGCAAAAAGACAGGGTATCCTGCCAGCGACTGTTCAGGCCCAGCACCCCCAAAGCTGTATCAATAACAGGCATCTCCTGAAGCGGATTTTGCAGGGAAAGACCGAATGCCCTGTTGTCCCGGATCGTGAGTGAAACCGTGTCATCAGCATTGAATACTGAGGAAAACAAGCGTTGCAATGAATCTGCCTGCTGATTTATTTTGGGGTTGATGATGGCAATATTTGCGGAAGGATCTGTTGCCAGAACAGCTTTAGCCCAATGCGCGGCTTTTTGAATTTCATCCTCGGTATCAAGGCAGGGAATAATGGTCTGTTCCGGCCTGAAGCTGGCAGAGACAAAATGTTGCACGCTCTTGCTATTTTCTTTCAGGGTATTGATCAGATCACGGTAAAGTGGAGGGGGCGTCTGAAACCCGGCGAGAATAATATTCTGCGGGACAGAGATTTTTTCTTCAGTTATTTTTTCTATAATCTGCGCGACCAGTTCCGACAAACTGATCAGGCCATGTTTGTCACAAAAATTTTGGAAACTTTCAATCCATGACAGAAAGGCCGCCAGGTCATCGGCATTATTGGCCGCGCCATGAAAATGACTCTGTCGCCGAACCGCGTCCAGGCTTATTTTCCACAGTTGCATAAGTCGCCACGCTTCCTGAGCCGAGCGAGCCGTGCCATGTTTGTTGACCAGTGCGGCCCCTGAGTCGGATTGTGCAATGATGCTTTGCCAGACAGAGGATTCCAGGATCGGCTCAAGCACCTGCTTCCTGCTGTCGGCTGAGACGGGATTGGTTTGCTGCCATTGTCGACGTATCCAGATATCAACGGGAAAGACCTGGGGAGTAAGGCACACTGCTGGCAGCTTTTGCTGC
>JAUHWU010000130.1 GCA_030427065.1 Gammaproteobacteria bacterium
CGAACAAGTTAATAAGCAAGTGCTTTGAATCTGACTTTAAGGATTGCCCTTTCTAATGAAAAAAATACTGTTTCTAGTTTTAATGAGCTTAAAATTAATAGGACACCCACTCTCAATAGTGCTTAAAAAAATGTAATTATCCTATTCAGACCCAAATTAATAGGACACCCACTCTCAATAGTGCTTAAAAAAATGTAATTATCCTATTCAGCAGCTCACAAGTTTACTATTGAGCATTTTTTAATTTATCAAACTCCAGGCACACCAAACCCTGTCCGACGGCAGGACAGTACTATCCATAAATACCTCAAGCTACTTTATTGGCAGCTTTTAGTTTGTTTAATCGTGCTACTACATCAAGTCCATTGAGCATCAATATGGATTTTTTCTGGATATCTAACGCCAATATTTGCCACTGTTGCTCTGTCAGTTTTAAAGTAGCCAGTATTCGAGGTTTATCTGCAGCAATAGCTCCGCGCTTATCTGCCCTGAGATGTCGCCCAGTCCAGTCCACGAGGTCGATATAATCCCTGAGATTGAAGGGGATAGCGTTGAATGATGTATTTTGTCGTTCACCTTCTCTGAAAGGCATAAGCCGTGGTTGGTTCTTGAGCGTTTTACCCGCGATAGCTGTTAACCGATGCTGGATGGAGGTGAAATCAGAGGAGGGCAAGTCATCACTGATCTTTGCCCTGATCGGGTTTAAATCCACATAGGCCATACAAGAAATCAGGGCTGTTTCGTCAAGCAGTGCCTGGGACTTGAAACGGCTTTCCCAGAATCGTCCTTTGCAGTTGTCTTCTTTATTGGCTTTTCTTGCAATATATTCATTTAGGCAGGCCATGAACCAGCTCATGCTGGTCAGCCTTTCTCTCCATGTCTCTACAAGAGAATCAATCAGTTCAATTTCTGCCGGGATCAGCTGTTCGCCACGGAGATAGCGATGCACAATCACAGGGCCTTTATACAATCCTAACCAGCGATTGATTACCTGATCCCCGGACCAATGCGTACTCCTGCTTTTGTCCACATGTAACACCACATGGTAGTGATTGCTCATAATGGCGTAGGCAGCGATATCAATAGCAAAAATATCACCGAGCAACTTCAGCCTTTGTACGAGCCAGGGTTTGCGATGATCGAAGTTTTTCCCGCAGTAGCGGTCATCACCGCACAGAAAAGCTCTTCTCACACAGCGAGAGATGCAGTGGTAATAGGGGGTGGCTTCCAGTGAAACCAATTGTGAACGAGGTCGTGTCATCCTTGACGTCACTCTTGATCAAATTGAATGCTTTCAATATAGGATATCTATTCGTAGAATCAAATAAAAGAGGGTGTCCTTTAATCCACTAAACTAAGCATCTATACCCTTAGATAGCGTGATTCCTTAGTTTCTATAGTTCTGCACTTCTGAAAATCCCCGCCCCAAGCCAACTCTTGCACTGACAACAAACTGCTCAGGCAACTTCATCCTGGAAATCATTTCTGATCCTGAGTATTTCAGGCAGTAAGATATTAAATTTATCGACCACTTTTGGGTCAAACTGTTTGCCGGACTGCTCGTTGATATAGTCACAGGCATCGGTTACTGCCCAGGCTTCCTTGTAGGGGCGATCTGACACCAGGGCGTCGAAGACGTCGGCTATGGCAACTATACGGCATGACACGGGAATGGCTTCGCCTTCCAGGCCATTGGGATAGCCGGTGCCGTCCCAGCGCTCGTGGTGGGAGAGGGCGATCTCGCTGGCAAGCATCAGCAGGGGTGAATCGCCCTTGAGAAGTTCATAGCCCAGGGTGGTATGGGTTTTCATGATTTCCCACTCGGCGTCATTAAACTTTTCCGGTTTCATCAGAATATGATCGGGAATCGCAATCTTGCCAACATCATGCATCGGGCTGGCGTAGAGAATGTTGTTGACTTCGCTGTCAGTGAAATTCAGATGCTTCGCCATCAGGGACGAAACGTAACTCATGCGAAGAATATGGGTGCCGGTGTCGTTGTCTCGATACTCTGCCGCACGTCCCAGTTTTTGCACCATCAGCAACTGGGTTTTTTGTAACTCTTCGGTGCGTTTTTTGACTATTTTTTCCAGGGACAAGTTTCGATCCGCCAGTTCCTGGTGGGCAATATCCAGTGCCAACAGATTCTTGACACGGGACAGCAGCTCAAGACGATTATAGGGTTTGCCGATAAAATCCAGCACGCCGGATTCGAAAGCCTTGACCCTCTGGTCGTTGCTTTTGTCACCGGTAAGAAAGACGATGGGGGGAAGGGAGGTTTGCTCGAGTTGCTTCAGGCTTTCAACTACATCAAAGCCATTCATTCCCGGCATATTGATGTCGAGTAAAATCAGGCTTGGACGCTGCTTGATAAATTCGGTAATAACGTCATTGGAATTCTTAATGGTTTTAATATTGCTAAATCCCTCCTTCTGCAAAGTCTGCTGCATAAGGTGCAGAATTGCCGTGTCATCATCAACAATAAAAATCAGTTCTTTTTTAAGCTCGTCCGAGAGCGGGAGCTGGAGCATGGATTAACCTGCCATTGTGAAATACTCTGCCATACAACATATCAGTAAATACGAGCCAGGCAAAATCGCTCATGGCCTTTATGGGCGGCCGGATCTTTTATTTAAATCGGGGAAAAAGGACTTAGCTTGACCGTGATATTTGCCTCTTTTTCGCCCAGTCGAAAGCTGTCCTCTACAGGGGTGTCGGTTTTCAGAATGATCAGCCCGACACTGTGAGTGTCATTCAAGCGCAACACATTGAATACCGTGCCCAGGGCTTTATCGGCCTTGTCATAAACACAAAGATCTTCCCCGGGAGAAGCGCTCTCAATGGACGCCAGAAATAAACGTTTGCTGGCTTTGCCGCGAAAATGCATGCGCGCCACAATTTCCTGGCCGGTGTAGCAGCCTTTATTGAAACTGACAAAACCAGCAAGATCCAGATTCAATTCTTCCGGCGTATAAAGACTGCTCTCATCAGCCTGAATGAATAAAATGCCGGCCTTAAGATCAAGAATGTCCCAGGTCTTTTTTTCCTGGCGGGGCAGGGTTTCAATGCGGGCCTGCGGTTCTTCACTGGCACTGTCATCAACCCATAGTTCATAGCGTGGCAAATTGTCGCTGACATTGATGAGAATATTGCGGTCAATAGTGACAGAGCTGTTTCGTTCCGGCAGGGCTGGAATAATGGTTTTCAATAATTCCTCGGCCTGCTGGCCAGCCAGGCCAAAGCGTCGAAACCGGGCACTGGCATCAGTCATTTGTGCTTTGTAGAAGGGAATATATTTTTGCAGGGTTTGCCTGGCAATCTCCATAACACCTGGCTGCATAGACAGGAAATAATCAGTGCCGAGTTTTAACAGACGAAAGTTTGCATACACTCTGCCTTTGTTGTTACATGCAGCACCCAACTGGCAACTGCCAGTTGCCAAACCCTCAAGGTCGCAGGTGAGCTGACCCTGGAGAAATTTTCCGCTATCCTCTCCGCTTATTTGCAGTAGCTCCAGTGAGTTTAGCGGTGCATGGAAATCTTGCATGGATGACATAGGGTATAAGTGTCCGTAGCGAAGTAAATGAAGAGAATCCCAGTATAAGGCTTGCCATCTTTTGAATAAACAGATGATTAAACCGCATAAAGACTAAGGAATTAATTTTATGATGACTGACGCCATTGATCTTAAAAAAATGTATTGGCATAGCAGGCGCGGCATGCTGGAGCTTGATCTGATTCTGGTGCCTTTTGCGGAAAATGTGCTGCCACTGCTTTCGCTGGCTGAGCGTGCAGAGTACGCAAGATTGCTGGAACAGGAGGATCAGGATATTTTTATGTGGCTAATGCAGAGAGTACCGGTCGCTGATTCTTCCTTGCAGCCAATAGTAGACAAAATACTTTCCCATACCTGAATTGGCAAAAAAGCACGAACCAGGAAACAGGAAGCTGGGAAATGGCTACTCCTGTCCGGGAACAAAATTATCCGGAACAAGGACAGTATTTTCAGCTGTGGGCAATTTGTCGGGATAGTCCAGTGTGTAATGCAGACCGCGGCTTTCTTTCCGGTTCATCGCAGACTGAATAATCAGTTCAGCAACCAGTGCCAGGTTGCGCAGTTCCAACAGGTTTCTGGACACTGTGTATTTGCTGTAATACCAGCGTATTTCCTGTTGCAGTAACTCGATTCGATTCTGGGCCCGTTGCAGGCGTTTATTGGTCCTGACGATGCCTACGTAATCCCACATGAAACGCCTGATTTCATCCCAGTTATGGGAAATCACCACATCTTCATCGGAGTCAGTTACCTGGCTCTCATCCCACGCCGGGATATTTTCATGCAAGGCGACATTATCCAGTCTTTGCAGGATGTCTTCCGCTGCGGCAAACGCAAAAACAAAACACTCCAGCAGCGAATTACTTGCCATTCGGTTTGCCCCATGCAGTCCGGTGAAACTGGTCTCACCAATGGCATAGACATTACCCACATCGGTTTTGCCATTGATATCCACCATCACCCCACCGCAACTGTAGTGGGCGGCAGGCACAACCGGAATTTTTTCCCGCGTAATATCGATACCAAACTCAAGACATTTTTTGTAAATAGTCGGGAAGTGATCAAGAATAAATTCATTCGGTTTATGGCTTATATCCAGATAAACAAAGCTGCAGCCAAGACGTTTCATTTCAGAGTCTATGGCTCTGGCGACAATGTCTCTTGGTGCCAATTCGCCGCGACTGTCATAGTCAAACATGAAGCGTGAGCCATCGGGTAGCTTAAGCTGGCCACCTTCACCCCTGATCGCTTCGGTAATCAAAAAGGATTTTGCCTTGGGATGATACAGGCAGGTGGGATGAAACTGATTGAATTCCATATTGGCAACACGACAGCCTGCACGCCAGGCCATCGCCATGCCGTCGCCACAGGCGCCGTCAGGATTGGAGGTATACAGGTATGACTTGCTGGCGCCACCGGTAGCCAGAATAACGAAACGGGCCCGGTAAACGGTGACATTGCCGCTGACTTCATTGAGTACATAAGCGCCAACGCAGCGATTAACGGACAAGCCAAGCTTGTCCGTGGTAATCAGATCAACAGCAACAGTATTGATGCGAAAAGTAATATTGGGATGCTGCATTACCTGAGCTGAAAGACTTTCAAACACCGAGCGGCCTGTAGCATCGGCGGCATGAACAACGCGTCGATGGCTATGACCGCCTTCCTTGCTGAGATGGTAATTTGCAGGCACCGCTTTTTCTGTAGTGCGTTCGCGGGTAAACTTGACACCTTGCTCTACCAGCCATTCAATACATTCCCGGCCCCGTGATACGGTGTATTCAACAATCGCCGGATTGCATAAACCATCGCCGGCAATAAGGGTATCTTCCACATGGGACTCAAGTGAGTCGTGCTGGTCGAGGACTGCCGCAATGCCACCCTGGGCATAGTAGGTGGACCCCTGGTCCAGTGAGCTTTTGGAAAGAATAGTGACTTTGGCCTGATCGGCCACTTTAAGTGCCAGGCTTAAACCCGCAGCACCACCGCCGATTATTAATACATCAGTGTCACGACTGGAAGAGGAGTTTGAGTTATCTGGCATGAATCTGGTAACGCATGAAGGTTCTGACGCTATTCTACCTTGTGAGATACAATAAAAAATATATATTAACGCATAAAGTTTCCCGGCCAAGGCATGGCGAACTTTTTACCCCTGAGCCTGTCTATCTGTTTAGCAGTAAAGTCCAGGCTTCTGTTTTATCAACCCAAGAGTGGAGCCAGGCAATTGGCCACAGAAGAAGTAGAAGAAGCACAGGAAGACGCCAAAAATACAGATCAACAACTCGTAGACCGGGTCTTCAATGGTGAAAAACATGCCTTTGATTTACTCGTACTGCGCTATCAGCATCGAATCCTTGGTTTGATAGGGCGTTTTATTCGAGACCCGGCAGAAGTTGAAGATGTGGCGCAGGAAGCGTTTATCAAGGCTTATCGCGCACTGCCCAAGTTTCGTGGCGACAGTGCGTTTTATACCTGGCTGTATCGTATCGCTATAAATACCGCAAAAAATTACATGGTTGCCCGTGGTCGCAGGCCTCCAGCAACAGACGTCGATGTGGAAGATGCCGAGTTTATGGAAAACAACCGGGCATTAACTGACATTGAAAGCCCTGAAGCCAATCAGGAGCGTGAGGATCTGCAAAGGGTTATCAATGAAGCTCTGGAGGAGCTGCCTGAGGATCTGCGCACAGCCTTTACCCTGCGGGAATTCAGCGGCCTAAGTTACGAAGAGATTACCGACATCATGGGGTGTCCGGTGGGAACCGTCAGGTCGAGGATCTTTCGGGCCAGGGAAGCGCTGGACAAGAAAATACGGCCATTACTGGACAATGACTAGGAGCGAATTTATATTTTTCACTATAAATACTGAAAAATGGAAAAAAAACGCAAAATCAGGGAATTTTTACAAAATCGTGATGTCTAGTAATTATCGGGCACTTTTTCTGGAAATAAAAAAGTGCAAAAAAAGTAAATGAAAGTCAGTAAGTAACAAAAGAGAACAAAGAGAACAAAGAGTAAACGTCAGAAATATTCAGTAAGCGCCATATAAAGGCCTTTGGAATAAAATTACTTATTGAATTTAATAGACTTTTTATATATCAGGACAGAATAAACCAGGTTAAGACAACTTGGGAAAGCTGGAAAGCTGGAAAGCTGGAAGGTTATAAAGAAAGATTAAACAGATATCGTAAAGCACCGAGGAATCAATGACCGACAAATTATACGAATCACTCTCTGCCCTGATGGATGACGAGACAGACCAACTGGAGCTGCGTCGCCTGTTAAAAGAAATGGATGAGAATGACGTTGGACCTGAAGAGACGGATTTTGCATTATCCCGGGAATCCGGGCTTTCCGATCTGAAAGCAAAGTGGCATCGATACCATGTAATCAGTGCGTCATGTAAGCAGGAAATTCACAGTTCCCCCTCGTGTAACCTGCTGGGTAGAATTCAGGCGCAACTGGAAAATGAAGCCCTTCCTTCCGCTGAACTGCCTGCAAACAGAACAGGCCAGAACAGAAAAGGTTTCCTGCAAGTCCTCGGCCAGGGCGCAATAGCGGCGTCCGTTGCGCTGGCAGTCCTGTTTACGGCTGACATGGTTATGGTCAGTGATTCACCTGCTGCTTCTGGCACTAATGCCGAGCTGGCTGGATCAGATAGACAGGCAAATTCACTACCGGAGCTCACTGGCGAACTTAACCCTTCTACACAAACCCGTGTTGCCGTTCAGGCGCCACTGGATGCTGAAGAAATGAGACGTCTGGAGCGGGTAGTGTCCGAAGAGTTGGATGAAACTCTGGAGAATCGTGGAACTCCGGCGATATTTGCACCTGATTAAACCGAACCGCCTTATACGCGTTTATCCCCCTATACCTGTGTTACCGGTTGTATCTGCCTGATATGATCGCCGCTTGTCATTTAAAATCTTTCCGGTAGTTTACCAGCATGGCCATTGAACATATGTCAGTTGTGAACGCCGGCAAGGGTTTCGTTCACCTCAGATCCCGCAATCCCGAGCACTGCGAACATTGTGCAGCCAGCTCCGGTTGTGGCATTCAGTTGCTCAACAAGGCAATGAGCAGGGAGGCAGGAACTATTGCCGTGGAAGTACCGGTCAGTAAGCAGAATAATATTCAGGCCGGTGATGAAGTCGTTGTAGCAATTGATGATTTCAAACTCATCTGCATGTCCATGTTGCAGTATGTTGTCCCGATTCTGCTGCTGGTAGCCTCCACAGCAGTCGCACAAATCATTATTACCAACTACCACATAAATGAAATATGGGTAATCCTGGCTGCCTTTATTGCTCTTTCAGGGGGAATGCTGCTGGTTCGTTACCTGTCAGTACCATTGATGACGAGTGCTGGTAAAATGTTTAAAACTGACTGCGCGGATGTTACGTACAAGCCTATAATTCAATTGAGTAAAAGATCAGGACTAGATAATGATGTTAAAGAGTAAAAATAAACTGCCAGCAATCACATTCTTTATCGTGATAATGGGACTTCTGACATCAGCGGGGGTTTACGCCCAGGGGCTTCCTGATTTTACCAGGCTTGTGGAGGATAACGCCGCAGCCATCGTCAATGTTAATTCAGTGACCCGGGCCAGTGCCGGGTCCGAAAGCGGGGAGAGGCTGGAAGATTTCCTTCGCGACTATTTTGGCAACAGAGCTCCCGAAATTCCGGAAGAGCAGTTACGTGAATTAGAGCGCAGGCCGGCGCTGGGTTCAGGATTCATCATTTCCCAAGACGGCTA
>JAUHWU010000131.1 GCA_030427065.1 Gammaproteobacteria bacterium
TGAATCAAGAAGGAGTTTTATATAGGCCAGATGGTCCATGTCCGGTTCGCGGGTTGGATAATCACCACCTTCAACATTGCGATTATCAGTAGCCAGATACAAATTGGTCCAACCTCCCTTGTTGGCAATATTGACGTCAGCCCCATTCTCAATAAGAAACCTGCCCATCTGGTAGTTTCTGTTCTGGGTGGCCGCCAGTAATGGACTCCAGCCATAGCGGGTTACCTGATTAATATCAGCACCGGCATCCAGCAATACCTTGACAGCTTCAATGTCACCGGCTCGCGCGGCATAAACCATCGCTGTCAGTTCCCCCCCATCAGGCTCACGTTTGGCCCGCTCGGCAAAGGTATTGAAATCGCGACCATCACCGGCCGTTACAGCAAAGCCAAGGCCGGCTCGTACAAATGCACCGCAGATCTTCTCCACACTCAGATCTCCATCATTAACAAGTTTCACAAGGGCAGGATCATTAGTGCCATTGATAGTCAGACTTTGCAGTAATTCCAGATCAGGTTGCGACTGCTCACAAATGACAACAATTGTCTGTCGACGAACATTAATTCTGGGGTCCTCTGAATTACCCAGAGCAGCAGAACGCCCATCACGCATGACAGGGGCGGATCTCGCAGCAACGTCGGCGCCATTTGCGATTAGCACCTGCATGACATCGGCATGGCCCTGGTCAGCAGCCTGCATCAAGGCGGTAGTGCCGCGCTCAGATTCACTGGCATTTGGGTCAGCACCTGCATCAAGAAGAACACGAACAGCTTCTACAACTCCGGAACGGGCTGCCAGCATTAAAGGCCTGCGACCCAGCGGCAACTCTTCGTTGGCATCTGCGCCCGCATCCAGCAATGCTTTAATAACATCCACATCACCCTGGTTTGAAGCCAGCCAAAGTGGCGTTGAACCATTGCGATTTGCAATGGACGGATCAGCCCCGGCATCAAGCAATAACCCAGCCAGTTCTGCGTCCCGATGATAGGCTGCCCAGTGCAGCCCTGTAGCACCATCTGCCTGACCGGCGTTGGCATCAAAACCCGCATCAATCAAGCGCTCGACTTCACCATTATCGTGACGCATCGCCGCCTCTGCAATCTCGCTCTGTGCAAAGCCAATGTTCGCAAATGCTATAAGCAAAGCAAATAAAGCTGTTTTCATTCCACTCATAGTCAACGTTTATTTATTTAGTCCGTTTAGTCGATGTGATCGCTTCATACAGTTACAAGTTCTCCAAACGCCCTGTACTGTCACCAAAACTTTCACGGTGTATATCAAACTGATCAAGCAGGCTTAACAATAAATTACCGGTAGGTACGGTCTTCGTCGGATAGGCAAGATGACGCCCGCCCTGCATTCTGCCGTTGTTACCGCCAAGAATAATGTGGGGTACATCGTAATGCAGATGCTGGTTGGGATTACCCATATTGCTGCCATAAAGAAGCAATGAGTGGTCAAGCAATGAACCATCGCCATCTTCTGTATTGGCAAGTTTATCGACAAAGTAGGCCAGCATTTTCACGTGATACTGGTTGATCTTGGAAAATTCATTAATGCGGCCAGGGTCCTCACCATGATGCGATCCGCCATGGAAGCCCAGCGTCGGAGCATCACTTTCAGGATAAACACGTCCGGTGAGATCGCGGGCAAATAACATGGTACCAACACGGGTAATATCAGCCTGATAGGCCAGTGTCTGTAAATCAAACATCAACTTGATGTGATCATCAAAAGACTGAGGAATGCCGGGAGGCACGTCAAAATCTTCCGGTGCCGCGGTGGTTACGCTTGAGGCAATCTGCAAGCGGCGTTCAATCTCACGTACATTCTCGGTAAAACTGTCCAGGCGTGAACGGTCAGGAACGCTGATCTCTTTGCGAAGATCCGAAATCTTGCCAGTGATTGAGTCCAGAATACTCTTGTTTCTTTCTCGACGCTCGACACGTTGTTCAGGTGAACTACCGCTACCAAACATGCGCTCAAACACCACCTGCGGATTTAATTCCATTGGCAGTGGCGTGGTTGGTGAAGCCCAGGAGATCGTGTTGGTATAAACACAGCTGTAACCTTCACCGCAGTTACTGGAACCGGAACCTGGATCTTCTACAGAGATTTCCAGTGACGGCAGGAGTGATTGCGCGCCGATTTTTTCAGCGATTATCTGGTCGATAGTGTGACCGGCATAAACATCAGCGCCAGCCGTTTTTCTCGGTTTATCGGCACACAGGAAAGCAGCAGCAACCCAGTGGTCTGCTCCGGTTTCGCCAGGAGGCGGCTCGGAAGACGTAGAATGCAGACCTGTAAGAATGTTCAAACTGTCACGAAACGGCTCCAGAGGTTTCCAGATAAAAGGCAACTCTGCTGGCAGTGCGCCCTCTTTCTCGGGCACCCAATAGCCAGGAGCTGCGCCATGAGGAACAAATCCGGCAAAAAACCGGGGAGGCGGAACCGCAGCCGTCTGCGCCAATGCTGTAGCAGCAGGGATCATTGCATCGAGCAAAGGCAATGCCAGTGTGGTACCGGCACCTCTTAGCATCTGGCGGCGTGAAATATGTTTCTTGGTAATCAACATTGGTTTTCTCCTTGCTCTAACTCAAATGTTAGCGGCTGGCGGATTTCAGATTCATGGTGAAAGCCGGGCTTTGAATAACAGCCATCACCAATGATGAAAATTGATAGTCATTCTCTTCGGCATAATCTGTGACTGAACGAAGCAACGTCATATCTTCTGTCTCAATACCGCGGCCCAAGGCATAAGTCAGTAGCTTCTCGGTGACGACCTGGGCAAACAGATCTCCCTTGAGAACAGCCAGGTCACGCAGGCTCTCTATACCATTCAACTGAATGCCATCATTGGTAGTCCCGGTAGGATCTACCGGCAGCCCCGAATCCTGAAGCCGCCACCTACCGACAGCATCGAAATTTTCCATGGCAAGTCCCAAAGGCTCGAACAGTTTATGGCAACCCGCACAACTTGGATTGGCACGATGTGATTCCAGCCGTGCCCGCAACGTTTTCGGCGCTTCGCCTTCAGCAGGAGTCAGGTCTGTCTCGACACCCGGGGGGGGATCTGGCGGACTCACATCAAGGAAGGTCTCCAGGAACCATTTGCCACGTTTAATTGGTGAAGTACGGGCGGCATCTGAAGTAATTGTCAGCAGTGCACCTTTACCCAGCAGTCCCCGGCGCATGTCATGCTCCGGACCCAGTTCTACGCGACGGAATTGCGAGCCGTAGATATCAGGGATGCCATAATGTCTGGCAAGACGCTCATTCACAAAGGTGTAATCCGCTGTCAGCAGGTCCACAATGGGGCGATCTTCCTTAATGATACTGGCAAAAAACAACTCAATCTCTTCGCGGAAGGCATCACGTAATGTACTGTCGAAGTCCGGAAACAGCTCAACAACCGGTTCGCTGGCGGCCATGCCACGCACGTTTAACCACTGACCGGTAAAATTCTCTATAAAAGCTTCAGAACGCGGGTCAGCAAACATGCGCTGAACTTGCTGCTGCAATACTTCAGTCTCATGAAGCCGCCCCTGGGTAGCAAGTTCAATTAACTCGGCATCAGGAATACTGCTCCAGAGGAAAAACGACAGGCGTGAAGCCAGTTCCAGATCACTGATTTTATAAAGGGACCCCTCTGCAACGTTAACGGGCTCAATTTCTGAACGATAGATAAACTCAGGGTCCGCCAGGATGCGCTGGACAGCCGCTTCTATACCGTAATCAAAACGTCCACCTTCTTCCCGACCTGACAGATAAAAATCCATGATCATATCCACATCGGCATTGGTCGCAGGACGACGATAGGCCTTGCTTACCAGGGTCGAAATTATCTGCCGCGCACAATTACGCTCCTCGGACAGCATTTGTGGATAACACTCAAATACCTGGCGACGGCTCAAGGTGTCCGAAGCCGGCAGACCGTTATAGGGTCCCTCAATAAAAACCTGGCCAACATGAGGATAGAAGGTATAGCCTGCAATCGAGCCTGGTGAATTCATGGTGCGCTGGAATGATTTATTCAGACCTGTATCAGGCAAATCGCTGGTAGCGATGAAAGTTACACCGACCGTATGGAAACCACCTTTGATTGGAATCGCCGGAGTACGACCGCCATTGCTTTCCCTGTTACCAATCTCTTCATCCCAGTCATACAGATAAACACGCTCGCCATCGATGGTAACTTCAAGTTTTTCACCCTTCACATTACCCAGTACGCGGGTAAAATAACCGGTCATTCCCTTAACAGTAAAAACATATTCTCCATCTGCAGGGAACTCATGTTCTATGAGCATGCCGCCTCGAGTTCCGAAGGGCAGCCCTTCAATATGGGTATTCTGGGAAGTATCTACAGGCACATCGAACACAGCCAGTGTAGGCGCAGTCTCGATTGCCAGGCGGCTTATCTTGCCAGCAGCCGAAAGATAGGCTTCCATCAAGGCCGGTGAAGTAGTCAGAGTGCCCGCCATATTATCAAAACCATGGCTTGAATCATCCGGAGGTAAAAAGCCGGTAGCATCAATATTGAGCGCCAGCAAATCACGAATGGCATTGGAATACTCAGTTCGATTCAGTCTGTGCAGCCCCGGGGCGGGAAGGTGAGCTGGCTGCATTTGCGCATGCTGATCCACTGCCTGGGCAAGACTGTCGGCAAGCTCTTGCACCACCTCATATTCAGGACGTGGTTCTTCCGCAGGCGGCATCAGGCCGGCACGCAAGCGTTTGATCACCTTTTCGGCAACTTCGGGAAACTCGGCTATGTTATGAACGCCGATGCCTTCAAGATCAATACCGCCGGAATAGTCATCAAAATTATGACACTTGGTACAGTACTCCTCCAGCAGACCCGCCACTTCATCCGAGTCCTGGGCCAAAACAGACTGCATTGAACAAGTGGCAATAACCACTGCCCCTGTAAGCAGTTTATAAGCAGTTTTCAGTGTTTCTGACTTGCCCATGTCTTCTCTATCTCCCGGCTCTTCACCCTGGAATACTATTCCAGACTCAAAGCGTTATTCATTCATACCTGGTGTATACGTAACTAAAATTAATTCAGTGGTTATTTTACCCATAATTGTAGAGAAAAATTTATTCTATTGTGCAAAAAAACAGGAAAATCACCACAACGCACCCCAAATGACCCTGATTTTAGTAAGGCTTATAGTGGAGAGTCTTTAACTTATGGCGCAATTGAACTGGTTCTTCCCACCGCCCTGCCGTCCTTGTTTACCATCAGGTCGGGGGCATAATTAGACTGCTGGCAAATATATTCAAACAACTCAACATCACCGCTCCAGCGTAAATGCACCGAACCCTCTACGCTGCTGTCATAAGTCATGGGATCCTGCAGTACGAATCGATACGCCATATTGTCCTTATCTGTTCGCGTGTAGTACTCAATAACATGCGCCTGGGTTGTATGGGGCAAGCCCCTGCGCTCAAACCAGAATTCTGTGTTGTAGCCAACGGAATCAATGACCAGGGTATCACCTTCCCACCAACCGATGGAGTGGCCATAGTTGTTATGCTCAAAATCTGCGGGATGGGATCGCCCATCCATATAAACTTCCCTCCAGGTGTGAGGGCCGCCAATATCAAAGATATAAAGTCGTTGCAGTTCAGGAATATCGACAATTTCGACACCATAGGGTGTTAGTAACTGGCGCACAGCACCTGACGCCTTGCAGCGCGCATGAGGTTCCAGGTCATGGGTCTGACGCGCCTCATAGAGCCCCTTGGCCCAGGGCTTCATCTTCACCTCATCAAAATTAAAGGCAGGAGCACGATCCCTGTAATCAGGAACCCAAATACCTGCAAAGTCAGACGAATCGCCACTAATGATAATACTTCCATCTGCATGACGGGGGACTGGCAAGGCCTCAGCCTCTGACAGGTCTGCAGCCAGTACTGATACTCCAGTGCCCAGCACAAGCAAGGCACTGCCCACGAAGCCAGCTAAAAATCTGGTAGTGGTTTCCGCAATACCAGCTGAAATGTTAGATTGCCCCATACTGTATCTCATTGTGAATTTTGACAGGTTATTATTCTTGTAGTTTCTATCTTTAATAAGGTGATTTAACCACCACCATCCAACCCCGCAAAGCGAGTATAGTTTGAGTCGGTGATTTGTACATAATAGTGTGCCGGGACACCAAAATTCCTTGTTATTAACACCGTTGTTCTTATGATCCGGCAATTAATCAAAGAAACCGTTTTGCAAGCCTGTTTGAATTTAACCTACATGACTTCCTTGCCTTCTAATTTACCAGCTGGTAGCCGGTAACCGATATTGAACACTGCTGTTTGTTCAGGCACACAGGGTTTTATACGCGTTGTTCCAATCTTTTTTAATAAACAGGTATATAGCCGAAAAGCCAATTACATAACTAACACTATAGCCAATCAATATTACTATATACACTTTATATCACTATATTACCGGCATGGGATAAAACAGGACTAAATTTGTGAATGACAATATTGTTGTAGAAGAGAGTGAACACAAACTGACTTTAAGGCAGCTTCAACGAGAAGATTATGCCGACATTACCAAAATCATGAGCAGTGTTTATGGGGATAAATGGCCTCTTTCGGAAAAGAAATTTTTTACTCAACTTGATGTTTTTCCGGAAGGTCAGATTTGTATTGAAGATCACGGCGCTGTCATTGCCGCCGCCTTTTCCGTGATTGTGGATTATGACGAATTTGGTGACCACCACACCTATGATGAAATTACCGGCGCGGCCTTTCTGACCACACATGATCCCAAGGGAGACGTTTTATATGGCGTAGATGTTTTTGTTTCACCGGATTATCACGGCATGCGACTTGGACGCAGATTGTATGAAGCTCGCAAAGAGTTATGTCAAAGTCTGAATCTAAAAAAGCATTATCGCCGGCGGCCGAATACCCAACTACAAGGATCATGCCGGGCAATTGACGCCCCAGCAATATATTGAACAGGTTAAGCGCAAGAAAATTTATGACCCTATTCTTACCTTTCAACTGTCCAATGAGTTTGAGGTTAAACGCGTTCTTAAAGGGTATTTGCCCGATGACAAGGAGTCTCTCGGCTATGCAACGCTTCTGGAATGGAACAATCTTTACTATGATCCCGAAAAAAGCCCACTTATTGGCGCTGAACGAACCGGTGCACGTATTGGCCTGGTGCAATGGCAAATGCGCCCCCTGAAATCCGTTGCAGAACTGGTGCAGCAGGTTGAATATTTTATAGACGCACTCTCCGACTATCAGTGCGACCTGGCACTGTTGCCTGAGTTCTTCAGCGCCCCGCTGATGGGCATAGACAATCACATAACATCAATTGACGCAGTCAGGGCCCTGGCAGATTTCAGCACCGAAATAATAGAAGAAATATCCAAGCTGGCTGTCTCATACAACATCAATATCATTGCCGGTTCATTACCAGTAACTGAAGGCGATGACCTGTTGAATATTGCCTACCTGTGTCGACGGGATGGCACCATGGACTCACAATACAAACTTCACCCAACGCCGCATGAAACCAGGTCCTGGATTATGCAAGGCGGAAACAAACTCAAAGTGTTTGACACTGATTTCGGCAGAATAGGCATTTTAATCTGTTATGACGTCGAATTTCCGGAACTCGCCCGAATTCAGTCAGAACAGGGTATGCAGGTTCTGTTCGTTCCATTCTGGACCGATACGAAAAATGGCTATCTCAGGGTACGCTGCTGCGCCCAGGCACGAGCCATTGAGAACGAATGTTATGTAGCCATTGCCGGCAGCGTTGGCAATTTGCCGAAAGTTGATGGCGCCGATATCCAGTATGCACAAAGTGCTGTATTTTCGCCTTCGGATTTTTCTTTCCCCCATGATGCAATAATGGCCGAGACCACACCCAACACTGAAATGACGCTGATTGTAGATCTTGATTTTAACCTGTTAAAAAAACTCAGGAACGAAGGTTCTGTGCGCAATACCCAGGATCGAAGAAGAGATCTTTATAATATAAACTGGTTAGGCGAGCTGGAAAATTGACAGGGATATAAGCGCTTGATCGCGGCAGGTGACGCAGGCTTTAGCGTCGCCTGATTAACTTACCTGTATACTTACAGTTTAAGTTTCTTCTTTTATGAGTTTATCGACTACCTTCCTGAACATTGTTGGCCCCCTGTCATCCGTAATTGAAACCATTGGCGCGCCAGTCTGAAGATGAATGTTTTTCTGCTGCGCCTCAATCATTTTTTTGTCTTCGCCAAAGGCCATGTTGGCCAGCGCCCACATACCTTCCAGCAGCTTAGGGTCCTTT
>JAUHWU010000010.1 GCA_030427065.1 Gammaproteobacteria bacterium
GGCGTTATTCATTTGCTGGCGCAAACGTTTGAGGGGCTGGGTTTCGCCTGTGAAGTGCTGCCAGTACCGGGAAGCCATAACAAGGCCAATCTCATTGCCACGCTGGGTAGCGGTCCTGGAGGCCTGGTGCTGTCCGGTCATACCGACACCGTGCCTTTTGATGAAGCGCTGTGGAATACCAATCCGCTGGCGATGACGGAAAAAGACAACAAGCTGTTTGGCCTGGGCGCTACCGACATGAAAGGCTTTTTTGCCGTGGTGCATGAAGCGGTGCAGGATTTTCTTGCCGCAGAGCTCAAACAACCCCTCATCATTCTTGCCACTGCCGATGAAGAAAGCTCGATGGCCGGTGCGCGAACCCTGGCGGCACAGGGCAGACCCAGGGCACGGGCGGCGGTGATTGGAGAACCCACCAGCCTCAGGCCCATCAATATGCATAAGGGCATCATGATGGAAGGCATTCATGTACAGGGACAAAGCGGTCATTCCTCGAATCCCGCGCTGGGACGCAATGCCCTGGAAGCCATGCATGAAGTGATTGCTGCCCTGCTGCAGTTTCGCGAGCAGCTGCAGGCAAAATATCACAACCCGCATTTTATGATTGATGTGCCCACCATTAACCTCGGCGTAATTCATGGCGGTGATAATCCGAACCGTATCTGTGGTCACTGTGACCTGGAATTTGATGTACGACTTTTGCCGGGCATGGAAGGTGATACAATTCGTAGCAGTATTGAAGAACTCATCGCCCCCATAGCCCTGAAACATCAGACCGAAATCAACCTGACACGCCTGATCCCCGGTGTGGATCCGTTTGCCAATGAAGACAGTGAGCTGGGCCGGCAAATAGAAGCGCTCACCGGACATGCCCCCGCCAGTGTCGCTTTTGGTACTGAAGGCCCGTTTCTGCAGCAACTGGGCATGGACACCATTATCATGGGACCCGGCAGCATCGACCAGGCCCACCAGCCCAATGAATACATGAGCCTTGATCAGGTAAAACCGTGCATTGATATCCTGCAAAGTCTGATCAAAAAATACTGTTTGTAGGTCGTAGGTCGAATAAGGCCTGCAAGGCCGCCATCCGACATGGCGACCCGCGGTCGTCTCTTCAGACTTGCAACTTGTGGCTTGTGGGTTGTAGGTTTCATAAAATATATAGATTTTTCAGCAGTTTGCGTTACAATACCTGCCCTTTTTCGCCCCCTGGGCCAGAAAATCATGGATTATGACAACACACAATATGTGAAGTGGTTTAGACAGGCTTCACCCTATATCAATGCCTACCGCGGGAAGGTGTTCGTTGTGCTGTTGCCCGGTGAGGCACTTGCTGACCCCAATCTGCACAATATCGCCAATGATCTCACCCTGCTCAACAGCCTCGGCGTGAAGCTGGTGCTGGTCCATGGTGCACGCCCGCAGATTGACGCTGCCCTGAAAACCGCCAGCCTGAAAGATGAAAAACACGGCGATGTGCAGGGTCAGCTGCATCAGAATCTGCGTGTCACTGATGCTGCCAGCCTGGAAGAAATAAAAAAGGTGGTGGGTAAACTCAGGTTTGAACTGGAAGCACTGTTTTCCACCGGCCTGCCAAATTCGCCCATGCATGGCGCCGGCATCAATGTGGTGTCCGGTAATTTTGTCACCGCCAAACCCTATGGGGTGCATCAGGGCATTGATTACTGTCACACCGGTGAAGTGCGCAAGATCAACCAAAAGGCCATCAGCAAATTGCTGAAGAAAGGCAATATAGTGCTGCAGTCCAATCTCGGCTGTTCGCCCACCGGCGAGATGTTCAACCTCACCGTGGAAGAAGTGGCCTGCGCTACTGCTATCGCTCTGGAAGCGGACAAACTGCTGATCTATTCCAGCGACACCGGCATTCTTGATGAAGAAGGCGAAGCCATCAGCCAGCTAAATGCCGATGAAGCCCAGGCGCTGGTTAAACGCAAAATCAAAAACAAGGGCCTGGATGAGCAACTGCTGAATCTGGAGCTGGCCACCAAGGCCTGCAAGGCTGGCGTTAAACGCGCCCAGGTCATTTCCTATGCCACCGATGGTGCTCTGCTGATGGAACTGTTTACACGCGATGGCAGTGGCACCCTGATTACCCAGGAACACTACGAACAGTTGCGTGGCGCGTCGATCGATGACGTTGGCGGCATTCTTGAACTGATCCAGCCGCTGGAAGCCGAAGGCGTTCTGGTGCAGCGATCACGGGAATTACTGGAAAACGAAATAGAACAATTCACCGTGCTGGAACGCGAAGGCATGATCATCGCCTGTGGTGCACTGTACCCGCAGGAAGATGGCAGCGCTGAACTGGCCTGTGTCGCTACGCATCCTGACTACAGAAATCAGCAACGTGGCCAGTTGATCCTGGACACCATTGAAAAAAATGCAAAAAAAGCGGGACTAGCCTCGCTGTTTGTATTGACCACAAAAACCCCGCACTGGTTTCTTGAAAAGGGATTCCAGGAAAGTGATCTCAGTGGTCTGCCGGAAAAGAAACAGTCGCTGTACAATTTCCAGCGCAACTCAAAAATTTTTGTAAAAAAACTTAAGTAACCCGAGAATTAACTTTAACGAAAGCCCGAGTCCTGCCCATGAAAGAATTAAACAAGTACAGCCGTCGTATTACCCAGGATCCCAGTTTGCCAGCCGCCCAGGCCATGCTGCATGCTATTGGTCTGACCCGCGAAGATCTTAACAAGGCCCAGATTGGTATAGCCAGCACCGGTTGGGAAGGCAATCCCTGCAACATGCATCTGAATGACCTGGCCAAAGTGGTCAAGAAAGGTGTGCAGGAAGAAGATCTGGTAGGCCTGATTTTTCATACCATCGGCGTCAGTGATGGCATCAGCATGGGTACCGAAGGCATGCGTAATTCCCTGCCCAGCCGCGACATTATTGCCGATAGTATCGAAAATGTCGTCAGCGCCCAGTGGTATGACGGCGTGGTGACTATCGTTGGCTGCGACAAGAATATGCCCGGTGCCATGATGGCCCTGTCCAGACTCGACCGCCCTGCCATTCTGGTTTATGGCGGCACCATCAAGCCTGGCTGTTACAAGGATAAAAAACTCGACATCGTTTCTGCGTTTGAAGCCTACGGTGAATTAAGCGCCGGACGAATTGAAGCGACGGAATTCCAGGGCGTGATTGAAAATGCCTGCCCCGGCGCTGGCGCCTGCGGTGGTATGTATACCGCCAACACCATGGCCTCGGCCTGTGAAGCCCTTGGCATGGCACTGCCTTTCAACTCCAGTTATCCTGCTGTGTCCGGTAACAAGGAAGATGACTGCCTGCGTGTCGGCCCGGCCCTGCGTCACCTGCTGGAGCAGGACATCAAGCCCTCCGATATTCTGAACAAGAAGGCCTTTGAAAATGCCATCACTGTCATCACCGTGCTCGGTGGTTCCACCAATGCCGTTATACATCTGATCGCCATGGCGAAAGCCGCCAATGTGGATCTGACCATTGATGACTTCCAGCGTATAGCTGACAAGACCCCCTACCTTGCCGACCTGAAGCCCAGTGGACAGTTTGTAATGGAAGACCTGTGTAATGTGGGTGGCGTACCAGCGGTCATGAAAATGTTGCTGGCTGCCGGCATGCTGCATGGCGACTGCATGACTGTCACCGGAAAAACCGTTGCTGAAAATCTGGCGGAAGTACCTGACCTGAGTGAAGGTCAGCAGGTGATCTATCCACTGGATAAACCGCTGAAAGACAGCGGCCATATTCGCATTCTCTATGGCAACCTCGCCGAGCAAGGCGCCGTTGCCAAAATCACCGGCAAGGAAGGACTCAGGTTCAGTGGCCCTGCCAAGGTCTTCGACAGCGAAGCCGAAGCCAACCAGGCCATTCACGAGCAAAAAATTGTTGCCGGTGATGTTGTTGTGATTCGTTACAGCGGCCCCAAAGGCGGCCCCGGCATGCCGGAAATGCTGAAACCCACCAGCGCCATCATGGGCCAGGGTCTGGGCAAATCCGTGGCACTGATTACCGATGGTCGTTTCTCCGGCGGCACCCACGGTTTCGTGGTGGGTCATATCACCCCGGAAGCCCAGGTGGGTGGCCTGATCGGCCTGCTGCAGGACGGCGATATCATTACCATTGATGCGGAAACCAATTCACTGGTGGCCGATATCAGCGATGCCGAAATAGAAACGCGCCGTGCCAAGTGGCAGCAACCACCACTGCCTGCCAAACGTGGTGTGCTCTACAAATACGCCACCCTGGTAAAAAGTGCCAGTGAAGGTTGTGTAACAGACGAGGAATAATACGCCTGCCTGTTCACAGGACATCAGAGTATTTCCAGCACCACATCCGCCAACCCCTGCTTATGGTCAGCAATATGAGCAAAGGCGGAATAGGATAAATCAATGATGCGGCCCTCAATAAAGGGGCCGCGATCATTAATACGTACAACCACGCTACGCCCGTTGTTGACATTAAACACTCTCACCCTGGTATCAAAGGGCAGCGTCTTGTGTGCAGCGGTGATGGCATACATATCAAAACGCTCGCCATTGGCCGTCAGCCTGCCCTGATACTTGTGCGCATAATAGGACGCAATACCTGCTTCACTGTAATTATTCGGCAAGGACACAGGCACCCTGAAAGAGGTCGAAGCTACACCGGGGTAACTCAGGGTTACTTGCATATTGGCACACCCCGTTAATACAACAGCACACAGAAAAATCAGCAACAAGCGTTTCACGATGACTCTCCTCCTTCTCTCTTTTTCTTTTTTTTTATCGCTTTTTCGAGACCTTAGAGGCTTGATTCTGAATTACACCTGAATGGTTTTTACCTGGCACAATAAAATGTGACGCAATACACCTTTTTTAAATATGAAAAAGAGAAAATCTTTTTCGTTATTCATTTTCGATTCAGATTGGAAATAAAGATCAGGTTATTGGCTAATCAAAAAATAAAGAAGGATTACTATTAATCAATAACATACCAGGCAAGAGCAAGGTGCCCGCACCGATTCCAGAAAAGGACTGTTCATTTCCAACGTCCCTGTTAAGAAATTATGACGACGGTTTAGGTCATATTTTGTAATTTGTCAAAAATGTGGCACCCTTTACCAGGCAATAAGGCGCGTTTTTAAGGGATTAAGGAATTTTTGCACTATTATTCAACAGCCTACATATACCCCCCTACTTAACAAACGAGCCCTTCCAGGAGAAAAACGCGCCAACTCGCTTTCTTTCCGGTTAAAAAATTGAACAGCTTTTTTTAGGAAATAAATCAATGAGAAAGGATGGAAAGAAAAACACCAAAATGACAAACCGAGTCCGCTCGGTATAAAAATGTTATGTAGCACAACCCAACACCGCCCTTGACCATATGTATCCATATGGATGCACTATCTAGGTGTATCAACTTAAGCAAACAGCAAATTTCTCTAAATGGCTTCATAGTGTCAAAGACGTAAAGGCAATAGCTAAAATCTTTACACGGCTAGAGAATCTGAAATAAGGTCATTTCGGGGACTCTAAATCGCTGAAAGGTGGCTTACATGAATTACGGATTCATATTGGAAAGGGATATCGCATTTACTTCACAAAGAAATGAAATCTAGTCATTTTTCTCTTAGTCGGCGAGACCAAGTCTAGTCAATCCAAAGACATAGAGCGAGCTAGAGAAATTCTGTCGGAATTAGGAACTAAATAATGGTCAAAGTAACTGATTTTGATGTCAGCCAATATCTCGATAATGAAGAATTAATTGCAGAGTATCTTTCAGCCGGGCTTGGTCGAGAAAGCCTTTACAAAGCCTTTGCACCTGGAGCGAAACCCAGATATGAAACTGTACAAAAAGTATTGGGCACCCTGGGTGTAAAAGTGCATGTCTCTGCTAAATAACAAACATACAAGGGTGTTATGTTCAGAAATCGACGAGCATTCTGGATCAAATAGCCAAAGCAAGAACTACCAAATTGTCGACAAATCAAAACGAAGAGAGGTAACAAGCCTTTTCACTTCTGTGTTCACTTCATCAGAAGGGAAAAAAGAAGGGGAGCTTATTGGTCAACTTTCCTCAGTGCTGGCGTCGAGCATCGATAATCAAGAAATAATTTGTTTCGGTGCTTATGAAAGTGAATCACTTGTCGGTTCAATATTTTTCACGCGACTCCGGTTCAAGCAACCTATCCAGATTCACATGCTGGCGCCAGTGGCTGTTAGCACTGAGGATCAGGGAAAAGGTATCGGGCAGGCGTTAATAAACTACGGCCTCAATGAGCTCAAGAAGCGTTCTGTAAGCGTAGTGGTTACTTATGGCGATCCGTCCTTTTATTCCAAGGTCGGATTTCAGTCGCTTTCAGAAAAGTTTATTCAGGCTCCTCAGAAGCTATCAATACCGTTTGGCTGGCTTGGCCAATCGTTAAATGCAGGGCCAATTCCTGCGATCAATGAACGTCCTGCGTGCGTTAAAGAGTTCAACGATCCTGTCTATTGGTAATGCAAAAGAACATAACAAGGCAATCAAGTCGCGCCTATGGCGCTGGGACGTCGGCTTCGCCACCGCCCCTTATCACTGGCATTATATGCTCAAGAGTAATTTTAAATCGGCAGATAAATGAATATTTTGGAGCTTATAACAGCTACATATGGACTTGTAATCTCCCCTATAGTTGGATTTCGTCTCGTTAAGTGGAGGGTATACGGAGGTGTCAGCTCTTTTGGCAAATTCATACTTTATTTATTTGTTGGCCTTACAAATGCTGCGGCAATAGTTTTAACTTTTTTAGTATTACCGGAAGGAAGTTGGCTAAAACTATTAGCGATGGTAATACTCATTCTTTTTATTGGCGCTTACTCTTACACACAAGTTGATGTAAATATGGATTAAATAGACATGGTATATAAAAATCCCTTTAATTTCGCCCTAGGGGCTGGGACGCCTGTTACAGCGGCGCCAAATTAAGAAGCGCGTTATGGTTCAAACGCAACCTATGGATTCAATTGAAATACGGAAATTTTGCGACTCCGACCTGGATGCCGTGTACTGCTTAATATCAAATACAATCGAAGAGAGCTATTCGGCCCACTATCCGAAAGAGGCTGTTGAGTATTTTTTAGGACTTTATAAACCCGAATTCATTTTGGATAAGAACCACAAAGGAACCACCTTTATAGCTGCCGTTTCTAAAGAAATTGTAGGTACCGGCAACCCTATTGGCGAGCTAGTAAGAGTTTAATATGAACCATAACAATCCCTTTAATAACGCCCTTCGGGCCGGGACGCCGGCTTCGCCGTCGCCCCATTAAGAATGGCGTTAGCTGCCCCTGCGTCTAGTTCAGTTGGCAAGACAAAAATTAGAGTGATACTATAGTAGCACTTTATTTTTGAGGGTAATAAGATGAAGGTTGAATTGGTGACCAGCCTAAAGAGGCAAGCTACAAAAATCCTTGCAGATCTACATAAGTCTAAAGAGGCAGTTTTAATTACCGAACATGGCGAGCCATCAGCCTATCTTGTAGATGTTCAAGACTACGAGTTTATGCAACGACGTTTAACCCTGCTTGAAGCTCTTTCAAAAGGAGAAAGGGCGGTACTCGATAAAAAGACGTTGACTCATGCCCAGGCTAAGGATCGAATGGGTAAATGGCTAAAATAGTCTGGACGGAACCAGCTCTTGATCAGTTGAATGAAATTGCCGAATACATCGCCTTAGATAAGCCTGATTCAGCAAGAGAACTTGTAGCCAGAGTCTTCAAAAAGGTAGAGCGCTTGGAGCGGTTTCCGAACTCAGGGAAAGAGCCGCCAGAACTTACTGATTCTATTTATCGAGAAGTTGTATGCAGCCCATGCAGAGTTTTCTATCGTTGTGATGGAAATAAGGTGCTTATTCTTCTTGTCATGAGAGATGAGATGCAATTGCGAAAATACTTATTGAGTGGTGAGTTTGGCAGCAGCTAACAAAGCCTTGCAGACGGACTAATTCATGCTGTCATGTCTTTTGCTAGCGCAAAAAATTAAAGGGGACAGATTTATTTACCAAGGCATCAACTATCATGACAAGCTGATTACCGGTCTGGCCGAACAAAAAAAGATGGCGTAATTTCAGCGCTAGTGAATTTATGCAAAACTTGTAATAATCAATAACAATAAGAATAGGCTGAAAATATAACAGTCAATCAATTACATATACTTACTCTCTATAATCCATTGGGGGCAACATAATGGACGCCGCACTAAAAGCTGAAGCACAGCATGCTGTCGTATTCAGGCCTTCATTCTTCTTCTGGATGACGCTGTTAATGGCGTTTTTTGTATTCTCCGGCTTTGGTATGACCTATTGGTATCCCATGGCCAATGGCACATTTCCTCCTGCTCCGCCGGTTGTCCATCTGCACGGGATGGTTTATTCCCTGTGGATGATCCTGCTGGTAGTTCAGGCCGGCCTGGCCAATGTACGCAATATAAAACTGCATCGCAGTCTGGGCATGTTCGGGATTGCGCTGGCCACTGCCGTCATCTTTATGGGGGCGCTGATCACACTGCTGGGTTCACGTGGCAACCCTGCCGGCATCAATTACAACAACGGCATTTATCTGGGCATCATGGCCGTTGTCGGTTTTGCCCTGTTCTTTACCCTGGCGATCAGAAATACCCGCAAGCCGGAAATTCATCGCCGACTGATTCTGTTCGCCATGCTGCCAATTTTGCCACCGGGCATTCACCGGCTTTACATGATACCGTTGGGACTGCAGAGCTTTCCCGTTATGGCAATGTACCTGACCCTGGATGCCATGGCTGTAGCTATTGTTTATCATGAATGGCGAAATTCAAAATCGATATCCAAATATACCTGGTTTGGAGTCGCCTGGCTTATGGCCCAACAGGTTTTGCATGCAACCGTCGTACAAACGGGGGCCATGAATGAACTATTCCAACAGCTGGCGGCGCTTGTTTATTACCGTGTTTGATGTATACAGGGAGCAGCGCCCTCGAATACAGCAAAGCTGAACCGGTGTTTAAAGAAATAGTAAAACACAACTATGGATAAATTCCTTGAGGCAGCAATTGACGAAGCGAGAAAAGGTATCGCGGCCGGCGGCATACCTATCGGGTCGGTACTTGTAATAGATAAGCAGATCGTGGGTCGAGGCCACAATCAGCGTATACAAAAGGGTAGCCCGGTTTTACATGCAGAAATGGATTGCCTTGAAAACGCCGGCAGAATCAAAGCATCCGACTATGCACGAGCAACCCTGTACTCAACTTTATCTCCCTGTGATATGTGTAGTGGTGCAGTGCTGCTGTACGGAATACCCAAAGTGGTTGTTGGCGAGAATCAAACATTTTTTGGGCCAGAGGATTACTTGAGGCAGCGAGGTGTCGATGTTGTTGTGGTTAATGACGCAAGATGCCGCCAGCTTATGCAGACATTTATTAGTGACAATCCTGAATTATGGAATGAAGATATCGGTGTATAAAAAATTACATTAAAGGCTTTTAAAATAGACACCTTCATTACCGAGCCTGTAGTTTATCTCGGAGATATCTTTCCAATTTAAACCAACAGAGAATGTTCAGTAATTAGAAATCGTAATCACAGGTTTCGGTATTTCAGGATTATTGTTGGCAATTCGTTTGCGGAAGTGGATATTTTCACCAGCCTCTATTCCATCTACTTTATACCCTACATACCCTACCCGCTCTAAAGCACCTTTCTCCGCAAACTGAATTGCTTACCTATTTCAGCGGCATCATAGATGAGTTCAGCTTAAAGACTAAGACAAAACCAATCGGGAAGTGACCGGATTTATCTTTTCGAGCAAATGGTTTAATTTGAGTGATTATAATTGCCTAAAACTTCTGACCTGACAAACTACAGCCATAGTTCGCTAAGTAAAACGTACAGGATTCTTCCATGATATGTCCCCACTGTTTCAAAGACGGCATTAATTTCAATCGCGCCTATTGCTGGCCTTATGGAAAAAAGACATGCAGGGAATGCGGCAAACTCTCAACCATAAGGAAACGTCCATTGCTGACGTTTTTATCCGTTTGTCTGGCCCTGCTTGCAATCATTCCCCCATTTTTTATCAAGCAGCTTTTATTTCCTGATCCCTTCTTTTCTATTTGTTGTGGTTCTGGATTATTTTATGGACAAACGATTCAGAGAGCTTGTTTGTGACTCGCCTGCACCACAAATCTGAAACCAGGGAATGCCAGGCGCCTGTTTGGAAATTGATCTGACACCTTGCAAGACCTTGTACATGGCTAAGTATGAAAATAGTGTTCGTAAAAACGTCTGATGATGAACATACAGTAAAAGTTATCCGACGCGACAATTCCACGGAGGAAGCTGTTCTGAACAGCAGAAGCTTTCTGCGCCATGACTTTGCCCACCTTGCCATCGAAATGGAAATTCCCCTGAGCGCCGGATATTGGGGATCAGTGGCTGCCGGCGCTGCTTTGGATGGCAAGTCACTTGCCGGCAGGGAAATTGCGATTGCCGAATCGCTGGCGGGCCCAATACAAACCTTAATCCGTAGCAATTCCGGCATAGAGGCCTTCCAGGATATTCTGAATAGAATGCAGCCACAGCTGGCCTCCCGGAATCTGGCCGAGCGCATTCATGAGCGTGCACGCCAATTACTGGGAAACTGGCGCGCTACTGCCTACGGCTCGGAAATGACTATTGATTGGCCAATACCTGAGTCAACTTGCCAAAAGCCTTAATCATCGGCATAGTCCCTAATCCGTATTAATTAACTATTGTTCATTAACCAATAAGATAGTGAGAAGACTTGATGTCCAGCCCTGCCACACAGAATAATCCTGATATTGTCGCGGAAATTAAACGCATATTTGCCCTTCAACAAAAGCAGCAGTGGGACAGCAAAGCCTCTACTGCCGAGCAGCGCAAGGCCAAGCTGCAAAAACTGAAAGACACGGTAGAAGCCCATGCCGATGATATTGTAGCGGCAGTAAAGCAGGACACCCGCAAGCCGGAACAGGAAATTCGCATCACTGAAGTGGCCAACGTCACCGCGAACATCCAGCGTAATATCGACAATCTTGATGACTGGATGAAGCCAGTGGATGTGGTTCCTTCCATGAACCCGAATGACACGGCCAATATTATTCTTGAAGCCCGCGGGGTTTGCCTGATACTGGGGCCGTGGAATTTCCCGCTGGGGCTGGTATTAGGCCCACTGGCAGCAGCCATTGCTGCTGGTAACTGCTGCATGGTCAAGCTCACTGACCTTTGCCCGGCTACCGCCAGCGTGGCAGCAACCATTATCCGAGAAGCCTTTGCTGAAAATGAAGTGGCTCTGTTTGAAGGCGATGTCAGTGTTGCCACCGCACTGCTGGAGTTGCCCTTCAACCATATATTTTTCACTGGCAGCACCCGGGTTGGCAAACTGGTCATGGCCGCCGCCGCCAAACATCTGGCCAGCGTTACTCTGGAACTGGGTGGCAAATCGCCGGTTATTGTGGACCAGGGCGTGGATGTACAGAAAATTGCCGGCGACCTGGCGGGCGCCAAACAGTTCAATGGCGGACAGGCCTGTATCTGTCCTGACTATGTGCTCATCGGGGCGGAGCAGAAACAGGAATTAATCGACTCCTTTCAGGCCAGAGTCAAAGAGAATCTGTATGACGAAGACGGCAATATCAAGAAAGAAAATATTGCCCAGATCGTCAATCCGCAGAATTTCGCGCGCATCAAGGCGTTGTTTGATGATGCTGTAGCCAAGGGCGCCAAAATTGCCGTCGGCGGTGTACTGGAAGAAAGCGACCGCACCATTCACCCGACGCTGCTGACAGATGTGACACCGGATATGCAGATCATGCAGGAAGAAATTTTTGGCCCAATACTGCCGGTGATGACTTGTGACAGTATTGACGATGCCGTGACTTATATAGAGGTAAGAGACAAGCCGCTGGCGCTGTATGTTTACAGCAACGACCAGGACAATATCGACAAGGTACTGAACAGAACCTCATCCGGCGGTGTGACCGTGAATGGCGTGTTCTCTCATTACCTGGAAAACAAGCTGCCCTTTGGCGGCGTCAACGGCAGCGGAACCGGCAGTTATCATGGCGTCTTTGGCTTCAGGGCCTTTTCCCATGAGCGTGCCGTGTACCGTCATCAGAGTTCGTAAATAATAATTAGAGGGGATCACCATGAAACTTGAATCAATAGCTTTACATGAAGGCTATAAATCGGAAGAAACCACCAAGGCCGCTGCGGTACCGATTTATCAAACTACTTCCTACACCTTTGATAACACGCAGCATGGTGCAGATCTGTTTGATCTTAAAGTGCCGGGAAATATTTATACCCGCATCATGAACCCCACCACGGATGTACTGGAAAAACGCATCGCCGCCATGGAGGGAGGTCTGGCCTCTGTCTGTGTTGCCTCCGGTATGGCGGCAATTACCTATGCTATCCAGTGCATCACGGCGGTGGGCGATAATATCGTCAGCACCAGTCAGCTCTATGGCGGCACCTATAATTTCTTTGCCCATACCTTACCCAGACAAGGCGTTGAAGCCCGCATGGTGTCTGCTGATGACTTTGATGGTTTTGAAAAAGCCATTGATAAAAATACCAAAGCGGTATTTTGCGAATCCATTGGTAACCCGGCGGGTAATATAGTTGATATCGCACGCCTGGCGGAAATAGCCCACAAACATGGTGTGCCACTGATTGTTGATAATACCGTTGCTACCCCTTATCTGTGTCGACCCTTTGAACTGGGTGCGGATATCGTGGTGCACTCACTGACCAAATACATTGGCGGCCATGGCACATCCATTGGTGGCGTGGTGGTTGATTCCGGAAAATTCGACTGGGTAGCGAACAAGGATCGCTTCCCCATGCTCAATGAACCAGATGCGTCCTATCACGGCGTTGTTTACACCGAAGCACTGGGACCGGCTGCCTATATTGGACGACTGCGTGTGGTGCCATTACGAAATACGGGCGCCGCATTATCCCCCATGAACGCATTTCAGATCCTGCAAGGGCTGGAAACACTGGGCTTGCGCATGGACCGTCACTGCGAAAACGCAGAAAAACTGGCTGACTATCTCAAGCAACACCCGAAAGTGGAGTGGGTCAATTACGCCGGTTTGCCCGATAGTCCCTACTTTGATGCCTGCCAAAAAATCACCGGGGGCAAAGCCTCCGGCATCCTGAGTTTTGGAATCACCGGTGGCATTGACGCCTGCACAAAGTTTATAGATTCACTGGATATGATTTTACGCCTGGTGAATATCGGGGATGCCAAGTCACTGGCCTGCCACCCGGCCTCGACTACTCACCGGCAGCTTAATGAAGCAGAACTGGCAGCTTCCGGTGTCAGTACTGATCTGGTCAGAATCTCCGTGGGCATTGAGCATATCGACGATATTATTGCTGATGTCAGTCAGGCTTTGGATAAGGCATAACGAAACATACTGGCCGAAATCGCATTTTTGGCTTTCAGTTTAAGCCAGATTAAAAGTCTCGACTTCATTGATGCAACGCTGACTTCGAGTTGGCGTCTGCATCAGTATGCTGCCATATCATGCAGTATTAGATGCTGGACTTAGCGATAGAAAAAATTGGTAATCTGATTCGCCATGTTACGTTTACTTGTTCTGACACTCTGTATTCAATCCCTTCGCTTTGCTGACATCTCCAGCCCGAATTTCTTTTTTAGTGGCGTGCTACCCTTTATCAATTTCTGTTTTCTCGTGTACATCCTTATGTCGCCCTTGCTGTTTCTGTACAGCAAAGGCCTGATGGCACAGTATGGAAGAACTGCTGATGAGGAAAAACTTTTCTTTCTGTTACGGGCATTCTTCAATGACATCATGCATAAATATGATAATACCTTTTCGTTTATGGGCTCATTTGCCCATGCCTGCCGCCTTTTGGCCTTCGTTGTTGAACTGGCCCTGGTTGTATACACTGTCTTTATCTATTTCGTATTAGTTGTCCAGGCCATAGCCTGAACCCATGGATAAGCCACCCGTGAGACACCATGCAATTAATTTTTAAAGCAGGAAATATCACTGAAGCACAGATCGTGAAGGGATTACTGGAATCCAATGGCATTGAAGCCTATGCCGGTGGTTACTATTTACAGGGCGGCGTTGGCGAAATTGCTTCTATGGACTTTGCCAATGTACAGGTAGCAGAAGCAGACGTGGTAAAGGCCAGAGCCATCATTGATGAATATGAACACGGTGACTTGCAGACGAAAGGCGCAACACCTTCGACACCCTCAACTTCCTCGATACCCGCAAAGCCGACCGCACCAACGTCTGAAGGTAGAAAACTTTTTTTGGTGATGGTTATTTCAATCGTTATCGGTGCGCTGTTTTATCTGATGAGCGCATAAAAAATTTCCTATAATTGTTTTTTCAGGTCCGGCTTGGTCACTTTGCCCATGGCATTTCTTGGCAAGGCACTCACTATTTTCAACAGCTTGGGAATCTTGTAGGACGACATTTTTTCCTTGCACCAGGCTTTAAGGTCTTCGTACTCCAGACTGGCACCTTCATTGAGCACTACAAAAGCCGCCACTGCCTCACCCCAGGTTTCGTCTTCCACACCAATAACCGCCACTTCTTTTATATCTTCATGGGTTAACAACACACCCTCAATTTCAAGGGCAGATAATTTGTAGCCTCCCGATTTGATAATATCAATGGAAGAGCGCCCCATAATGCGATAATAGCCATCGTCAATGCCGGCCACATCACCGGTACAAAACCAGCCATCATGAAAACTTTCGCTTGTGGCTTTTTCATTATCCCAATACTCAAGAAAAACATTGTCTCCCTTGATGCGAATTTCACCTGGCGTATCGTCCTTTGTGACTGGTTGATTGTTATCATCAAACAGGGCCACTTCCACACCCGGCAAGGCCTGCCCCACATGACCGGCGCGACGCTCACCCTCATAGGGATTTGAAATGCCCATACCAATTTCCGTCATGCCATAACGTTCCAGTAATACCTGGCCGGTGAGACCATACCACTGATTAAACAGTTTTACCGGACAGGCCGCCGAACCGGAGATGTTCAAACGCATTGCCCTGAAGCCATCACAGATAGCCTCAAGCTCTTGTTCTTTTCCCTGCGTCTTGAGTGAGTCGAAATATTGAATCAGTTTGACGTAAATAGTCGGTACCGCCATGAACACGCTGTAATGCCCGGCTTTTATTTTTTGAGTAATCGCTGGCACATCAAAACCGGCAAACAAATCCACTGTCGCGCCGGCCCATAACCCGCAACTCAAAATATTAATAATGCCGTGAATATGATGCAGTGGCAGAAATAATGGAATGACATCATCTGAAGTCCAGTGCCAGGCGTCGATCAGGGTAGTGATCTGGGCGGCTATGGTGTGATGGGTACTGACCACGCCCTTGGGTTTGTTGGTGGTACCACTGGTAAACAGAATCATTGCCCGTCGGGATGGATTCAGGTCCGGCAGTCCCTGGCTATCGAGGTTGGCCTCAATACTCATCACGTCTTCAGTGCTAACAAGCTCTATATCCAGACTTGCGCAAAGCTCGACCAGAGCGTCACGATAATGCCCATTGGCAATCATGCGGGTAACGCCAGCACAGGTAAGCGAATGCTCAAGTTCAGAAACCGCTGAGGCCACGTTCAGCGGTACTGCTATGCCACCAGCACGCCAGATGCCATGCATGGTGGTGACATAATCCAGACTTGCTGGCATAAAAAACGCAATACGCTCTTCTTCCAGATCCCTGGCCTGTTTCAGCAAACCGGCTGCAAAGCTGTCTATGCGGGTATTTAACTGCGCATAGGTCCAGGATTGATCTGCTTCCTGCAGGGCGATGGTGTGATTGTCGTTATTCAGGGTGGGAAAGGAATGCATGGCCATAAAAATAGACTTCTAAGCTGATTAAATAATGATGAAAATTTCGGATTAAAAAATGGAACTGACAATAAAAAATAAAATGGAGGGACCCAGCAAACAGCCGACCCCGGTATAAAATGTTGCAGTCATGGCGCCGTAGGGCACCAGCTCAGGATCGGTTGCCGCCAATCCGGCAGCGACACCACTGGTGGTTCCCATCAGGCCGCCAAACACCATCGCTGATTGCGGGTTATCCAGGCCAATGGATTTGGCGACCAGCGGGGTGCCTATCATCACCAGAATGGATTTTATCAGTCCGGCAGCTACGCTCAGTGTAATCACTTCACTGCTTGCCCCGATGGCTTCCCCGGTAACCGGGCCAACAATATAGGTCACGGCACCGGCGCCAATAGTGGTAATGGCCACTGGATCGCTGTAACCAAAAAGTACCGCAACCACAGCGCCGACCACAAACGAAACCAGTACCCCGGCAAATATGGAAATGACACCAGCCAGCCCGGCCTTTTTCAATTCTCCCAGCTTTACCCCGAAGGCGGTGGCAACAATGGCAAAATCCCGCATCATGCCTCCACCCATCAGACCAATGCCACCCAGCAAGGCAATGTCCGCCACGCCGGTGCGTCCGCCGGTCACAACCCCGCCCCACCAGGCGGCCAGCAAGCCCAGGGCAATGGCGATAGCAGAGCCATGAATACGGCCTGCGGTTAATTTGTCAGCGAGAAAATAGGAGATCCAGATAATGACACCGACCACGGCAAACGCGACAACAAGGTTATTTCGGACAAAAACCGTTTCAATAATATCCATCAGTGCACATCCTTTTCAGAGGATGAAGAAACAGCGGGTGGTGAGTTACCAATCCTGCTCAACACCGGTACCAGTGCAAAACTGACGATGACTGCTGCAACGCCGGCTACCAATGCCAGCATACCGCCATCCATTGCGGCGGCAACATTCTGGCGCGCCGCCATGGCAACCACGATGGGAATATACATGGCGCTCCAGAATCTGATGCCTTCACCGGCAGCCCCGGACGCCAGAGATTTGAATTTTTCGGCATTACTGGCAAACACCAGCAGCAACATGGCGATGCCAACACCGCCGACATTGGCCTCCACGCCCAGCAGGACACCGAGGGTTTCACCTGCCAGCATGCCGACAACAAGACAAACGGACAGCAAGGCAACACCGTAAACAATCATATGACTTGTTCCTGAATTTAAACTTACAAAATTAAAAGGTACTTATTACAGGATTTGTGCGAACCCGGCAAATTGACACGCACAGGTTGATGTAGCTTAATAAAGCTCTGATCTGATTACGATACTAAAATACGCATCAGAACCAAACGATCAAGACTCAAAATAACGTCAGCAACCTTATTTAAAAAAATAATAAAGTACTATCGGGAGCCTCATTATGAAACGACTATTATTACTCAGTATTGCCCTGGCAGGAACCTTTCTTACTTCAATAGTCAGTGCCCAGGTGAGCTGTACACGGGGCGGTTTGCAACGCGCGGTGGATATGTATATAGCAGCCCAGACCAGCGGTGATATTACTGACCTGCCTCTGCCTGCAGGTGCCGGCTACTGGGAAAACGAAGAGCGCATGGATATCAATGAGGGCCTGGTCAACAAGCCCATGACCATTAATTTCCATCGCAGTCTGCTGGATACCGATAGCTGCCAGACCTTTACCGAAGTCATTGTTAACGATGCAGATGAGCCTTATGTACTGGGTACGCGCATGCGCGTCAATCATGAAATGATTGCCGAACTGGAAATCATCTGGACCACCACCGGCTATTGGTTATTCAATGCTGAAAACTATTTAAAGTATTCCTCAACCGAGGACTGGAGCCCGATACCGGCCGAGGACCGTGATACGCGCGGCACCCTGGTATCCGCCGCCAACGCCTATCTTGATGCCTTCCTGGAAGGAAAAATTGATCAGGTGCCCTGGGGCTTTCCCTGTGTCCGCGTGGAAGGCGGCATGTATACCGGTAAAGGCTCTCCAGACGACAGTTGCGAAGTGGGGGTTCCCGCCGGTGTGAACATTGCCAACCGGCGTTTTGTAGTAGATGAAGTGCTGGGTTCAGTGGTGGTGTATTGCACCTTTGGTGCGGGCGGCCCCAATGGCGGCAGCGGCGCTCCAGACTCCCACCTGTTCAGGGTGGAAAACGGCAAGCTGCGTTATGTGCATACGCTGACCCATCTTCTGCAATCCAGTTTTCAGGGTGGCAATTAATTCAAGCTGGGGTAAGCAATGAATACCATAATGCTTGTCACCGCTTTTTTTGGCTGGTGTTCAGTGATAAATATCGCCTTGCTGTTATTGGCCACTATTTTTATCAGCGTATTTAATCGCTTTACCAAAACCATCCACGCAAAATTATTTCATGTTGCAATGACGGAACTGGACATGGTTTATCTGAGGTTCCTGGCTTCCTTCAAGCTGGGCATTGTGTTATTCAACCTTGTGCCATACCTTGCATTAAAATTAATGGTCTAGCGTCATGACAGCAGATGCTGAAAATAACGCCCTTTTTCATAGCGTGTCGGTGGCAGGAAAAAAATCCTCTTGATCACTCTCGAGACAGTGGATTTCTCAACGCATTCTGAACAGATTCTGTCATTACGCTACCGCGTTTTCAGTCTTGAACAGGGCGTTGATCCGGCCATTGATATTGATGGTCTGGACAATGATGCGATTCAGATTCTGGCCCGCGTTGATGAGATACCGGTTGGTACTGGCAGAATGTTGAGTGACGGCCATATTGGCCGCATTGCCGTGCTTGCTGATTTCAGAAAATCCGGAATCGGAAAAGAAATCATGTTACGCCTGATCAACACCGCCAGGGATAGGGAGCTTGAACGGGTTTTTCTCGGGGCCCAGGTCAGTGCTGTGCCTTTTTACCAAAAAATTGGCTTCAGTCCCTGCGGTGAAAATTACATGGAAGCCAATATCCTGCACACGCCGATGGCGCTCTACCTGACCAGCAGCCACAATGATTAATTCCGATACCATGACTATTCGTCTTGCCTCAACGCGGCAGGATCTGACAAACCTTGCCCCGGTATTGCTTGAGTTACGACCACAATACACGACTGAAACGCTGCTTCAGCAGATCAGCAAACAGCAGGCCGAAGGCTATCAGCTGGCATCGCTGGAAATGGATTCGCGTATCGTCTGTGTCGCCGGTTTTGTTATTACCGAAAAGCTTGCCTGGGGCAAACACCTTTATGTTGATGATCTGATTACCTCTGAAAACATACGCAGTCATGGGGCTGGCAAGGCAATGATTGCCTGGTTAAAGCAGTTTGCCAGAGCGCAGGGCTGCCGGGAGCTGCACCTGGATTCCGGGATGCATCGACTCGATGCCCACCGTTTTTATGACCGGGAAGGCTTTGATCGAGCCTGCCTGCATTTTTCAATCACTGATCTTTCTGAGTAATTCTCTCTCGTTCAATAGCGCGAACTGTGACCGACATCAGTTATAATCGATTTTTTATTTTCCGGGTTTAATCCAGCATGTCGCAGAAAGAAAACAACCTTGTTCTCATTGGTATGCCCGGTTCAGGCAAAAGCACTATTGGAATTATCCTTGCCAAAAACACGTCCCGTGATTTTGTCGATACCGACGTAGTAATACAGACCCATGAGCCTCGTTCCCTGCAGGATATCCTGAACAAAGAAGGCTATATGAAATTGCGGGAAATCGAGGAAAAATGGGTGATTTCCCTTGATGTGGAAAACTCGGTCATCGCTACCGGTGGCAGCGTGGTCTACAGCGAAAACAGCATGGCCCACCTTTCACAAAACGGCACTATCATCTTCCTTGATGTTAGTCTGGAAACGCTACAACAACGTATCACAGATTACGATCAACGCGGCATCGCCCGCCGCCCGGACCAGAGTTTTGAAGACCTGTTTGAAGAACGCTCCATCCTGTACAGAAAGTACGCTGACATCACCATAGCCAGTGACACACTGGCTCAGGATGCGGCCTGTCGAGCAATTATCCATTCGCTTGATGACGATTAATTATTTATTCGCTCTGACGTTCTTTAGGTATGGCTGTTGATGCAAATCAAGCCAGTATTTCATCCGGTTTTTTTTACAATAAGCGCAATTGAAATAACGGAACCTGTCGGGTTTAATGATTAGCGAATTGACGGAGTAGCACTATGGCACATTTCCCAGAAACCCGGGCCTTCACCGGCATATTAAACATGCTGCGCTTTGAAGGTGATATCAAGGACTGTGAAGTGGAAGGTGAAATCCCTTCCCAGCTCAATGGCACCTTTCACCGGGTTCATCCCGATCAGCAATTTTCACCCAAGTTCGATGATGACCAGTTTTTCAATGGCGACGGCATGATTTCCCTGTTCCGTTTTCGTAACGGCAAGGTGGATTTCAAACAGCGCTATGCCCAGACTGATAAATGGAAACTCGAACGCGAGGCTGAGCATGCCCTGTTTGGCGCCTACCGTAATCCGCTTACAGACGACCCATCTGTCAAAGGTCAAGTCCGAAGTACTGCCAATACCACGCCCATCGTGCATGCCGGTAAACTCTTCGCCCTGAAGGAAGACAGCCCGCCCCTGCTGATGGACCCTCTAAGCCTGGAAACTTTCGGCTTCACCGATTTTGACGGCAAGATGACCAGCGAAACTTTCACTGCCCATCCAAAAATTGATCCGATTACCGGCAATATGGTGGCCTTCAGTTATGGCGCCAAAGGACTTTGCACCAAGGAATGTACCTATATGGAAATCAGCCCGACCGGGGAATTACTCAAGGAAGTCTGGTTTGATGTGCCTTACACCTGCATGATGCATGACTTTGGTGTTACTGAGGACTATGTCTGCTTTCACCTGGTGCCCATCATCTGTAACTGGGAGCGGGTTGAAAAACGCATGCCCTATTTTGGATTCGATACCACCATGCCGGTTTATCTGGGAGTAATGCCAAGAGATGGTGAGGCAAAGGACATGAAATGGTTCAAAAGCCCCAATCTGTTTTGCTCCCATGTGATGAATGCCTTTAATGATGGCAGCAAAGTCCACTTTGATGTGCCGGTGGCTAAAAACAACATGTTCCCTTTCTTCCCTGATGTGCATGGCAACCCTTACAAACCTGAAGAAGCCGCGTCCTATATGACGCGTTGGACCGTGGACTACAACAGCAAGGGCGATGAATTCGAGAGCTCGAAAAGAATGACCGATATGATGGGCGAGTTTCCCCGCATTGATGACCGTTACGCCACACAGCAGCATGACTATGGCTGGCTGCTGGTCATGGATCAGTCCCTGCCATTTAATGGCCCCGGTGGCCGCGCTTCCGGACTGATGCTGAACAAGCTCGGCTATATGGATTTTCTTACCGGCAAACAGTCTGAATGGTGGTGCGGCCCGGACAGTGTGATACAGGAACCCTGCTTTGTACCGCGCAGTCCTGACTCTCCACAGGGCGATGGTTATCTGATCGCTCTGGTGGATGATATCGTCAATAATTATTCTTCTCTGGCCATTCTGGATGCGCAGGCCATAGAGGAAGGTCCTATCGGTAAGGTCAAACTGCCTTTCCGACTGCGCCAGGGTTTACATGGCAACTGGGCTGATGAGCGCAAACTAAGCCAGGTTTGAAGGCTGACGCCATTAATTATCGTTCCGCGCACAGGAGCGATGCCCGACGTATTGCGGAGTTGTATTCCATTGCTTCAGACGGGGTCTCGGACTATATCTGGTCCAAAAAATTACAACCTGGCGATAACTTGCTGGACATTGGCCAGCAACGTTATGAGCGCAGGAATACCCCGTTCAGTTTTGAAAACTGCCTGGTAGCCCAGGCCCGGGACAGGGTTGTCGCTGTGCTGCTTTCTTATGAAATGAAAGCAGATGATGATTATGTGGTGGAAGACCCTGTGCTTAAACCGTTCTGGTTACTGGAAGAACCGAACAGTTTATATATCGCCGGCGTTGCTGTGGATCCGGATTGGCGACAGCAGGGCATAGCCTCTGTTTTGATGCGAATGGCACAAACCAAATGTCGGCAAAAAGGCTTACAAAAAATGTCGCTGATCGTGTTTGAAGCCAACACTATCGCATACGACTTTTATTTACGACTCGGCTTCAGCGAAGTATTGCGAAAGCCGGTTGTGCCACACCCTCTGATAAAATTTACCGGGGATGCACTGTTGCTGGTCAAGACCCTTTGCTAACCTGTGCTTCCAGATTTAATAATTCGCCCTGTCACATTCTATCTATACAATTCAAAGCATAGATAGGCTGACCCAAGGAGTATCTACCATGAACAAACCCGTTTCCTCAAGACGTGTTTCCCTGCTGAGTTTATTAGCGCTTGTATTTTCTTCAGCCCTGCAAGCCCAGGATAAGCTTGACGTTGCCAGATTCGAGAATAATGAACTTTTTTTCCCGGAACGCACAGAAGAGTGGATTCACATGGGTAGCTCACTGGGCAGCGAATACAGTGATAACCCCTTTGATCCGGCCAACCCCGGTACCATAGGCGTTGTCCACATGGAACCAAGCGCCTACCGTTATTTTCTCGAGAACGGTGAGTATGCCGATGGCACTATGTTTCTGCTGTCTTTTTATGGCGCAGCAGCAGAATCCAGCCCGCAGTTACCAGGCTTCGTGCAGGGCGAGCTCCAGGCAAAGGAAATTCATATCATCGACAGTCAGCGTTTTGCTGAAGGACGCGGCTTTTTTCTATATTCCGCAGAAGACACAGCAGAGAACGCATCAGCAAAACTGCCTGATAACAGCGAATGTGTTCAATGCCATATGGCAGAAGCACAGTTTAATGGCACCTTCACCCAGTTCTACCCCACGATCCGCAACCTGATCAACGAATAAAGAAGTATTGATAGATATTTATAAATATTATTTATTTTTTAAATAGTTAAATACAATCAAAGATTAACCTGATTGCTGAAAACAACGCTTACAACCAAAAAAAAGGCAGGTCCGCAGACCCGCCCTTTCTTCTTGCAACTTGTAACTTGTAACTGTTTTTATTACTTACAAATAGCCACCACACAAATTGAATCCAGCGTTCTGCCTTCAGGCGGCACTTCCAGACCCCGTTCTGTCATCAGCCTGCGAAGCAGGGCTGATGTTTCGGGGTGTGATTCTGCTGATTGTACCCCAACGCGCACCAGGCCTTCGGCATAGTCTATTGCCTGCCAGGTAGTTCCTGCCAGCTGGTAAACAGAATCACGGCTGCCGATATCCCTTAATGACAGGTCAGCGCCGGCATCAACCAGCATCTGTACCGCATAGTTACGACCTTTGTGAGCCGCGCCCATCAGTGCTGTGCGTCCGTCTTCGCGATCCTGCGCATTCACATCATTGCCCAGGGCAATGAGCATCTCAATGGTTTCCCGGTTTGCCTGCTCAGACCACTCAAAGGTCACCCCTTCTACCCAGGCAATACCGGCAGCCACCATTAATGGCGTCACACCGACGCTGGTATTGATATTGGGGTCAGCCCCATGTGCCAGTAACAGCTTCATCAATTCCTGATCGCTGGACTGCGCTGCGCGCAGGAAAGGTGTGGCACCTTCTTCACGCAACCACTGGTGGGTAAAAATGGTTCGGGTTTCTGTACTGGATGCCATGCGCAAATTCGGATTGGCGCCATTTTCCAGCAGCAAGCTGATGAAATCGAGATGAGGCATATCAGGCTTACGGGTAGGATAGTCACCACCTTCGATATTACGGTTATCGGTGGCAATATAGAGTGGGTTCCAGCCGCCCTCATTGGCAATATTCGGATTCGCACCATGGTCCAGCAGAAATTTTCCAATCTGGTAATAGCGGTTTTGCGTCGCCGTTAACAATGGTGTCCAGCCAAATTCACTGACCTGGTTTACATCAGCACCCGCATCCACCAGCACCTTGACGGTATCCAGATCACCTTCACGTACAGCGAAATGTAATGCGGTGAGTCCGCCCCACTGTTTGGCTGGAGCCGCACTTATGGCCTCCCCGAAATCGCCTACCTGAACATCTTCTTTCTGAAATTCCTGAACCAGTTCCCGGGGTAATCTGGCGAGCAATTCCTCGCGGGTAATGTTCAACTCCAGATCCTGATTATCAAGCTCACCCTGGGCACCAAAGTCGCCTCCCTGCCCTACACCCTGATAAAAACCGCGGATACGGTTGCGTGCCGTCGGCGCAAGATAGGGATTTCTCCCCGGCGGTGCATCAGCTGAATTCATGGCTATATTGGCGCCATTGTCCAGTAGCAGTTTTACCGCGGGTGCATTTCTGTTGGCCGCCGCCCACATAAGTGCTGATGTGCCCCGTAAATTTTCAGTGGCATTGATATCGGCACCCCGATCAAGAATCAACTGCATGGCTTCCAGGTTACCCGTACGAGCGGCCATCATCAGGGGCGACTCGCCATTTGCCAATGTCTGGTTAACACCAGCACCGGCATCAAGCAGCATTTCGACCACCTTGACGTTGCCAGTCATGGCCGCGAGAACGAGAGGAGTCATGCCTTCCCGATTCGGGGCCTCAGGATCAGCTCCTGCATTTAACAAACTGCGCACGATAGCAGTATTTTCATTATAAATTGCCCATTGCAGGGCGTTGGTGCCATCCCGCTCAATGGTGTTTACATCAACATCCTGGCGAATCAAACGCTTAACGCTATCCATGTTGCCGTCTATCACTGCCCGGGTTAATTCGCTTTGTGCCAGCACAGATGAACTTAGAAAGAAGGACAGCAGTAACGAAAAAACTAATTTATCGGTTTTCATTATTTTTCCAATTTATACCAGGCCGGGAAGTCGTCCGGTTGAATCACCAAAACTGTCATATTCAAGGCCAAACATATCGAGCACGCTCAGTAGCATATTACTGGTGGGAACGGTTTTGCTTTCAAACGCCAGATGTTTGTCACCTTTCAGCTTGCCGGCGGCCCCGCCAACAAGAACCATTGGCACGTCATAATGCAAATGCTGGTTGGAGTTGCCCATGTTTGAACCATAGAGCGTGACAGAGTTATCGAGCAGGGTACCTTCGCCTTCCTCGATGGAATTCAGCTTGTCAGCGAAATACGCCAGCATGCTGGCATGGTATCGATTAAGTATGGCGTACTGGGCGACACGGCCGGGATCTTCAGCATGATGGGAACCCCCGTGAAAGCTGACATCAGTGCCTGAATCAGGATAAACCCGACCGGTCAGGTCGCGTGCCATCAACAAGGTGCCGACGCGGGTAATATCTGCCTGGAAAGCCAGTGCCAGTAAATCAAACTGCAGCTTCACATGTTCATCAAATGACTCTGGGACACCATAGGGTACAGCCATGGAGGGGACTGCATCGGATTTCTGCATGGCGATTTGCAGACGTCGTTCAATTTCACGCACATCAGTAAAGTATTGGTCCAGACGCATACGGTCAGGTGCCGCTACCTGGGTTTTCAATTTGGCCAGGTCTTCAGTGACTGAATCGAGAATGCTGCGTTGCTGTGAGCGGCGCAGAGCGCGCTCTTCTGCACTACCACCGGAACCAAACATTCTTTCAAACACCACCTGGGGATTAATTTCCATCGGCAGCGGTCGGGTTGGCGACGACCAGGAGATAGTATTGGTATAAACACAGCTGTAACCTTCGCCACAGTTGGTGGAATTTGAGCCCGGGTCTTCGACGGCAAGCTGCAATGACGGCAGCAAATTGGTCTGGCCAATTTGCTGGGCCAGAATCTGGTCAATCGTGGTACCTACCTGCACATCAGCGCCGGAAGTTTTTTTCGGTTTAACCCCCGCCAGAAAAGCAGAGGCCACGAAGTGATCTGCCCCTGTTACACCGGGAGGATTCTCGGCGGATTTTGACCACATGCCGGAAGTCAGCACGACCTGTTTGCGCAGGTGTTCCAACGGCTTCCAGATGTAAGGATAGTCAAAACCTGCCGCTGTACTTTCCGGCTCCCAATACCCCGGTGCAGCACCATGGGGAATAAAAATGCCGGTAAATCGTTGCGGCTGCAGGGATTGGGCCATTGCCATTGACGCAAATGCCGGCAACATGGACTCGAGCATTGGCAGAGCAAGGGTTGCACCAACGCCTTTCAGAAAGGTTCTTCTGGGCAATGATTTTTTGGAAATAAACATGTCTAAACCTCCGATAGCACTTTATAAACCAAATTTACTCAAATCCATTTGATCTCCAACAAATCCTGCGTTTTCATTTTGGTCTTTAAGTGATCCCCAAACATTTCTGTCTGTATCACGGGCTTGAGTAACACGCTGAAAAGGCATTTGTATTTTGCTGATACAAGACTGCAATCAACTATTGGAGAACTGGTTCTTAAGTTGATAACTGTGGAAGAATTAATACTGATGGGCATTGGTAATACTGGCTCTGACCGTTTGCATACCAATTACCGAGGGGCATGTTGCAATCATAACTAAAACATACTTTTTATAAAAAGCATGTTTTAGGAATTTGGGCGAATTTTTACTGTATTTTTCGCTTTATGGAGACTTTTAGCGACTTTTGGCTACCAGGGAATTAATGAGCCATCATAATTGTAAAAGCCTCCACTCCCGGAAACATCCAGGCTTTCAATAACGGCCTGCATACCCCTCACACTGGTGAAAGTATTGATATCGGCACTGGGACCGCCCATATCTGTTTGCACCCAGCCCGGGTGCAGGGCAGCAAACAGCAAGCCCTCGCTGGCCAAATCAATAGAAAGACTTTTAATTACCTGATTCAGAGCAGTTTTTGATGAGCGGTATATATAGATGCCCCCCCCTGAATTATCCTCAATGGAACCCATTTTCGAACTTAAATACACCAGCTTTCCCGGCGCCTGGCGATCCATCAAAGGCAGCAGCGCGCGAGTTAGCAATAAAGGGGCAATGGTATTAACCCGAAATACTTTCAGCCACTCCTGTTCGTCAACCTGCTCCAGCGACTGTCTCTCGCCATAAATACCGGCATTATTGATAAACAGACTTATTGCCCTGCCTGCCAGTAAATCAGGTAACTGCTCAATGGAGCGGGTATCTGCTACATCGAGGGGAAGAACCTGAAGCTCGCCACAGGCCAGCGCCTGCAGGCTTTCTGCTTTTTCCGGGTCTCTACAGCAGGCCGAGACATGGTACCCGCAGGCAAGATATTGTTTTACAAATTCAAGACCGATACCTCGGTTTGCACCAGAAATTAACACTGTTTCCATTTTACTTACTCCACTTGAAATCAAGCGCTAACAGTTGCTGCAGCGCTGGTTTTTCTTGTCCCCCGGTGTAATATTGGGAACGAATATCGGTCTAATTTATACGCTCTGAGGAAAGAAAGTAAGGGATGGGTATGCCATTGAAATCCTTGCTCTTCCTTTCTCTTCGTTGTGCAAGTGTTGCGCCAGGTAAAAACCGGGAACCGCTGTTTTGAAATACAATATTACTGATTTATGCTAAAAAAGCTTTATGTCACATTAATTAATTCCCAGAATCAGCCATCAGGACTGGTTCCCGCTGTGCTTCGGCCTTTATCTTTGCCGTTCCCGCTTCTGGCCTCAGTAATTATCTGCCTTTCAACATTCACACCTGTACATTTGTATGCCCAGAGCAGGGCGGAATTAAAAACACTTTTTTTTGAGCCCGTTTATCCGGATAACCCCGATGAAATCCTGCTCAGTTCCGGCGCGACAGGTAATGCGGTAAATACCATTTCTGTACCTGATTCTTCTTCTGTGTCTTCTTCCGGGCCGTTTTCATCTACCGAGTTATTTGAAGACATCCAGGACTACGAAAACAGCATTAGTACACTGATTGAAAATGGCGGTGCCTTTGAGCCACGACTGGCACAGGAATACCTTTCCATTAGTGCGCTATACCAGCAGACAGGTGATTTTGAAAATGCTGTTAACGCGCTGGAAAACACTATGCATATAGAAAGGGTCAATCAGGGGCTATATACCCTGGCCCAGGCTGATGCGGTCAGACAGCTAATCCAGGCCAACAAGGCGATTCGGAACTTTTCCGAGGCAGATCAATATCACGAATACCTGTATTACCTGATGTCCCGAAACCTTGAACCCGGTAGTGACGCCTTAACGCAGGCTGCCATGGAATGGGCAGAATGGAATATCGAGGCTTATCGCAGGCTTAATTTTTACCAGGAAGAAGAACTTGCCACCTCTGGCAGTGTTTCCAGTATAGGTGCAACGCTGCTGCGCAGGGGAGAGCTTGTCGCCATAGAAGATGATCAGTTTAGCGAGATAATGTTTGTTCCTAGGGCAGCTTTTTTTGATAGTGCAGCAAGCGCCAGATTGCAGTCATTTACTGCCGAACAACTTATCGATCCCAGGTTAAAAAGAGCTGAAGACCTTTATGATACGATTTTGGAAAGTGATCCTTACAATAAAGATATTCTGCAAAAAAAAGCCAATATCACTCACCTGTATAAAATGCAGCTGGAGAAATTTATAGGAAACAATATGCCGGGAAGCAATATCAGGCCATCATCCAGCCGCCTGCTTCGATCCTCACGGCACTTTCGACGCAGCAATTCAGACATTGATGAAAGCCTGCTTGCGTATGCCGTTGAACTTGAAAACTCTGATGACCCGGAAAATAATTCCAATCCGGAAGCCCGGGCCAAAGCGTATATTGAACTGGGCGACTGGAACATTGCTTTCGAAAACAGCCAAAAAGCTGATGAGTATTACAGTAAAGCCCGGGATATCCTACTGGCAAATGATTATTCGGAAGAACAGGTTACTGCGTTTATTTCACCGGAACCGGCTCTCTTTATCCCGGAATTTGTTACCTATGCAGATACAAGAAGCTTTCAGAATATCCCTGAAAATATGGACATTCCTTACACAGGTTATATTGATGTGAGTTTCAATAAACAAAGAACTGGCAACTTGCGTAATATAAAAATAGAAAACTATTCCGAAGATACCGGTAACCTGGTAAGAAACCGTCTGATGGATTTATTAAATACAGTCAAGGTAAGGCCAACAATTGTTGCAGGTGAAGCACAATCGCAATCTGATATACATGTGCGCTATTACTATACTTATTAGTTGGCAGGATTAATGAAATACACCTAATATCCAGTAATGCATTTAATTCGATCTATATATAATCCCGGTATCCCGGGGCTAACAGGTACTGGCACAGTCTTTGCCGGTCCTTTTTTTTCCAATTTCTATTCCGCCCTTTTATTTACACTCGCTGGACTTTCCGGCTCCCATTTTGCTATTGCCCAGGAAAGTGACAATCTGGATTTTCTGATTTTCGAACCCGTATTAATCGAAACTCCGGAATCTTTTAGTCAAGCTGAAGTTGATACTGGAATCGTCAGCGAAATTACTTTTAGGGAATTAACCTCTTTGCCCAAAGGCAATAATGCCGTTAGTGCTTCAGAGTATTTGCTGAACCGTCTTGCCACAGAAAATAATAATCAAATCGCCGTGGACGAAACTTCTATTAACGCTTATGAAGAATCCATCAAGGCATTGGAACTGGAAGGGGGCGCCTACGAGCCTGCACTGAGCCAGGAACTGATAGCGATCAGCAAACTCTACCAAAACCGAAATGAGCATGAAAAAGCGCTGGAATACCTGGATAAGGCACTCCATGTGAACAGGGTTAATCTTGGTCTTTATAATCTGGATCAGGAGCAAATAGTTGAAGAAAAAATTCGTAGCCTTGTTGCTTTGGGAAATTTACATGAAGCAGACCAGCAGCAGGAATACCTATTTAGTCTGAAAAGACGTAATTTTGGTGATACCAGTGTAAATATTCTGCCCGCACTCATTGATTACGCCGAATGGAATATTTTTGCTTTTGACTCAAGACTGATTATGAATCCCGGACTTTCCTATGCAGCAGATTCCAGAACCTTCAGCAAATATAGAGTCAGCAATTCAATAGGCGAAGAAGATTTCAGATTGGCAAGACTGGCTAATGCCCAGGTAATGTATAGAACCATTATCCAGATCTTACTGAGAAATTATGGTTTCAATGATCCAAGAATAGTGGAGATGGAAAAAAATCTGGCTTTAACAAACTACTTCTTCGCCACCAACCTGGGGGTCACAATGAATACTTTTGGTAGCAACAGTAATTCACCCTCCCTTAATTCACCTCCCGGCTTTTACGAAACATCATCAAGGGTCTCATCCAACTCAATGGGTTATCGTCATGGCCGACAATCCCTGGAAAGGCGGCTTGAATATCTGTACAACATGGACAATATTTCACCAGAAGAAATTGCCAGGGCAAAAATCGAACTTGGCGACTGGCAGCTTACTTTCAAAAAGCGCACAGTGGCATTGGATATCTATCAGGATGCCTATGATGAATTAAGGAATCAGGGTATTGATCAAGAACACATTGATGCTTTATTCAGCCCGGTTTTACCTCAACCGATTCCAGAGTTCATAACCTATCGGTATAGCAGAGCAGCACATACTATCCCCGAAGATCAGCCATTGGATTATCAGGGCTGGATAGATGTGCAAATGACAATTAATCGTTTTGGCAAACCGCAAGACGTTTCAATTCTTGCTCAAAGCCCCGATACGACTGAATTACTTGAAGATCGTCTGCTACGATTCCTCAAAAGCTATACGACCTTTCGCCCCAGGTTTTCCAATGATGAGTTACGAAATGAGGATCCCGTCAAGTTCCGATATTATTATTCCTATTAAACCTTCTAAAGGTGTTTATATTTTCAGCATAAAAAAGGCCGGATAGATATCCGGCCTTTTTTGTTTTGGAAAAGATGAAATACGTTATAGGTACTTATACAAGCTTATAACCTAATTCAAACAATGGCATTTTCCTTATGCGATCACCAGTTGCGTTATAGATTGCATTGGTGACTGCGGCCAGTACCGGTGGCATGGAAGGCTCTCCACCACCTGTTGGAGAAAACTCCTCCGGCTCAAGGAAAGAAACTTCCAGTTCAGGCGCCTGTGGCATTCTTAACAGGGGATACTGATGGAAATTCTGCTGCTGGATAATGCCATTTTCAAATGTGATCTTGGCATTAAACAACTGGCTGATACCATCAATGATTCCGCCTTCCATCTGGTTCTCGGCACCACTAAGGTTATGAATGAAACCAAAGTCACCAACTGCCCAGACCTTGTGTATTTTCACTTCTTTATTGGCGTTTACAGAGACATCGGCAACCTGAGCCACATAGCCGCTATGGCAGAAGTAGAAAGACAGGCCTTTAGCACGACCTGGCTCACTAGCACCCTGTTCATAACCGGAAATTCTGGCTACTTCGCTGATGACATTAGCGGCTCTTCCTGTATGCATGGACTGTGGATTTTCAGGGTTCGCCAAACGTGGGTCGCCAAGAGTATCCAGCAGGAAGTCCACATGGCTTTTACCTGAAGCGACAGCCAGCTCATGCATAAACCCCTGGAAACTGAAAGCAAAAGCGTTGGACGCTGGTGCACGCATTGGTCCAGTAGGAATAGCATTATGGAACATGGTCTGTGAAAGTTTCACATTATCAATGACGTCTTTGGGGAAAACATTGGGATTGAGATCCGCACTGGTCATAGGCGCACGATCATTACCGGTTGAGGTAAAGAAGTGATCCTGCCATGCAGTCAGGTTACCGACTGAATCCAGACCAGCTGTATAGGAATGGAAACCACCTGGACGGAAGTAATCACCGCTCATGTCATCTTCACGAGTCCACTGCAGTAATACCGGACGGCCTTCCATTTTGCGAGCTATGGCAACGACTTCAAATACGTAATCGTTAGCCAGTTTTCTGCCGAAACCACCACCAATACGGGTTTGATGCAGGACGACTCGCTGCGCAGCTTCTTCAGCTGGAATACCAAGTAATACTGCAGAACCTGACTCACCACTTTGTGGAATCTGTGCTGGCGCCCAGATTTCAACGTTGCCATTCTGGTACAGTGCAGTACAGGTTTCTGGCTCAAGCTGGGCATGGCTGACATAGGGATATTCATAAAAGCCCGACACTACTGTGGCAGCATTCTGCAACACAGCTTCAGCATCACCTTTGCTAGCGGGTACGGTAGTCGGTCCATTAGGTCCGCGGGAAGTTGTCATCAAAGGCTCGCCATCTTCATCTTTCATGGCATAGGCGCGTTCGACAATTTCACTCCAGCTGGAGACTTCTGCGTTGCTGAGGTCCCATTCAATTTCAAGCTCACGCTTGGCTTTGATTGCGGCCCAGGTGGACTCAGCCACAATAGCAACACCACTGAACATATCACCACCACCGGGATTGAACATTTTGGGGTTACCAAATTCATCCAGAATGAAGGCATCGACAACACCTCTGAGTGACTTGATGTGACTTTCGTTGAAAGAAAGGGCACGGCCACCAATCTGAGGGCATTTGGTGTAGGAAGCGAAAAGCATACCGTCCAATCGTGTATCTGCACCAAACAGAGGTTTACCGGTAACGATGTCAAGGTTATCAACGCCGGTAAAACGTTTGCCCATCAGGGTAAACTGATCCCTGGTTTTAAGGGTCAGAGTAGCCGGATCCGGTACGGGCATGGTTGCAGCCAGTTCGGCAAACTCACCATAGCCCCATTCGCGGCCAGAGGTTGCATGGACTACCTTGGTGTTGCTGGTAGTCAATTCTGCCAGCGGAATATTCAGTTGTTGTGCAGCCGCCGCCAGGATCATCGCCTTGCCAGTAGCACCGGCCTGACGCATGGCCATCCAGTTCATTGGCGTAGAAAGCGAACCACCGGCAAACTGTGCACCATATTTAGACGCATCAATGTCAGCCTGTACAACGTCAACATCTTCCCAGGCACAATCCAGTTCATCGGCAATAATCAATGGCAGGCCGGTTTTGATACCCTGGCCACATTCCGGATTCTTGGAGAAAATATTGATTCGGCCATTCGGCTGTATCTGCACGTAGGGGCTCAGTGTGCTGGTTGCATCTGCTGCTGCAGCAGACTGGGCTTTCGCCTGGTTGGAGCCTGTGCCTAAGGCCAGGCCAATGACCAGACCACCACCAGTGATCCCTGATACCTTGAAAAACTGCCGGCGAGAAAGTTGAGGAATTTCAACCTTCGGGGTGGAGGTTAAGTCCTGGAAAAAGCCAGGTAATTCGGGGGAAAGATTGTCAGTAATCAGTTTCATGCTACTTCTCCTTTGTGCGCGGCATCATAAAATGCAGTGCCGTTCATCTTGGCGGCAGCATCCTTGATAGCCTGACGTATTCTGGAGTAGGTAGCACAGCGGCAAATATTGCCTGACATGGCAGCATCAATATCGGCATCGCTGGGGTTCCGGTTATTGTTCAACAACGCTGTGGCACTCATGATCTGCCCAGCCTGACAATAACCACACTGGGGAACATCCAGTTCAACCCAGGCTTCCTGAACTGGCGTCAAGGTGCCGTCTGCAGCCGCCAGGCCTTCAATAGTGGTTATTTGCTGATTTGTCAGATTACCAACAGGTATCTGGCAGGAGCGAACCGGTGCACCATTCATATGAACAGTACAGGCCCCACATTGAGCAATACCACATCCATATTTGGTGCCAACCAGACCAAGCTCATCACGCAGCACCCATAGCAGGGGCGTGGAGGGGTCGATCTCACCGATGTCCATTGTCTGACCGTTAATGTTTAAAGTTGCCATAACAATTCCCTTGAATTTAATAAGTTACGAAATATAGTGTTTCTTAATTCTGCATTTTAACTTTTACGACATTGCCCGGCCAACTTCTCATAATCAGGACCAGCTTCGTAAGCCGTTAATATTAATTAAAAAATGGGTTCCAAATTAAACCACTCATGGTCAAGAATCAAGCAGTATATAAAGCCTTAACCATCATCAGAAGACATGGCTCGGCAGGCTGATGCAATAAGTACTTGAAGTTATTCAAAATTATAACGCAAGACTTTTCCAATTTCCCCGGATTACGTAAAAAAATTGTCCTGCCTGCAGTCTTCTCCCACCGCAAATACAGGCCGAAGTACAAAAATCTGCGCAAAATTTCGACCCGCCAAATAAACAAGAACTGTGCAACAGCCGAAATATTTCGATTTCATTGGCATCCACATGGAGCAAGGCTGCTGGATATACGCATTAACGCCAGACCAGGATTCATTATTCACTGACTCGTGATGGGGAGTTGCAGGCCGTTAGCGCCATTGATCCACGGTCAAAACGAACGTTTTATTCTGAGCCATCGACTTAAACCACAATTTAAAAGCTTTAAATTAAGGACCTATATTAAGTGTAAGTACTAACTTTTTGTTCTTTCCGGCTTTTTCAGCATCTTGTGTCGAAAGCAGTCTACGGTATGGTCATTGACCATGCCAGTTGCCTGCATGTGTGAGTAAACGATGGTGGGCCCGACAAAACTGAAGCCTCTTTTTTTCAGGTCCCTGGAGATGGTTTCAGCCAGGGCAGTGCTGGCGGGCAGCTCTCGTATACTGTGCCATGCGTTTTGCAGGGGAACATGGTCTACAAAATCCCATATATACTTATTGAATGTACCGAACTCTTCCCTGACCTGCAGGAAAGCCCTGGCATTGGTAACAGCAGCGTGAATTTTGAGCTTGTTGCGAATGATGCCCGGGTTTTGCAAGAGCTCATCAATTTTAGCCTGGCTGTAGTTCGCCACCCTGTTGTAATCGAAGGAATCAAAAGCTTCACGAAAGGCCTCGCGTTTCCTGAGTATGGTTATCCAGCTCAACCCCGCCTGCATGCCTTCCAGGATAAGAAACTCAAAGAGTTTTTTATCACAATGCACTGGCACTCCCCATTCGAAGTCATGATATTTTTGATAAACGGGGTCGTCACCCGCCCAGGCACAACGCGTTTTTGTCAATGGAACTCTCCTGCACACAACTGTGTGTCGGTTTGAATCTGAACCTCAGGGACTTACCCTGAGCGTGCCCATCATACCAACTTCAGCGTGATCCAGAATATGGCAGTGATACATCCAGGTACCGGGTCGCTCATCAAAGCGTACTGCCAGTTTAAGCTCTGAATGCACCGGAATATCAACGGAGTCTTTCCATTGAAGGATGCGCTCATCATCAAGCACCTGAAAAAAGTATCCATGCAGATGAAAGGGATGGTTAAAGTCTGTGTCGTTGCGCACAGTCCAGACATGGGTTTCGCCAATTCGGGCTTCGAGCGGTTTTGAATTCCAGTAAGGAATACCGTTTATGCCCATTTCTACCGTATTGTCATCGGGAAATGCGATGGTCAGATCAATCAGCAGCTCAGTGGCCCCGGTCACATCAATCTGCTCAATGTGTCGAAGTTCAGTGGGAATTGGTTCCGGCATCACCTCGGGCTCATTCACCGTGATGATTTCCATCATCTCTTCGGAAAACCGGTTAAAGGTGCTGCCATAGCCGCGTTCTGTGGGATACCATTTCAACCAGTCCACGGTTCCCGGTTCATCCTGTGGCGTAAAGACAAAATCGGTTCGCTCTGAAGGCACCAGCTTGATTTGATCAAGGGTTTCGCTGCGTTCTGCCAGACCATTATCGCCGCCGAGTCTTATAAACGGCTGTCGATTATGTCGAATGGTGTAGTAACGCGTTCTTGCTGCATTGATCACCCGCCAGCGCTGTTGCTTGCCTTTGCGCACTTTCAGGGTTGGCTGTACCTTGCCATTGACCAGGATCACCCCTCCTTCGCGACCAAACAAATCGCTGAATGCTCCCCCGGCATCAGCTGGCAGAAACTGGCCCTCTTCATCAAGACTCATATCTGAAAAGACCAGCACCAGTTCATCACCAAATTCTTCAGGATCATCGGGATCTTCCACCACAAGCGCCCCATACATGCCCCAACCAACCTGGGCGGCAGAGTTGATATGCGGGTGGTACCAGTAGGTTCCGGCATCCCTCAGCACAAAGTCATAGGTAAACGTACCACCGGCAGGTACCGGGTCCTGGGTAACGCCTGGCACACCATCCATATTGTTGGGTACCCGCAAGCCATGCCAGTGAATACTGGTAGACTCGGGCAGATTATTGCTGAAATGAATGATGACACGATCACCCACTTTGGCCTTGATCAGAGGACCTGGCAGAGAGCCGCCATAGGTCCATACCGGAGTGACTTTTCCCGGAAGAATTTCCATGTCAGTAATTTTGGCTTCCAGATTGATTTCCAGAATATCGGGGTCCGGATTGATATCCACCGGGATAGCCAGCGCGAGATCATCATCCCAGCCTTCGGGCTGTGAAATCTGGCTGGCTCGCAAAGGCTTATTGCCAGCATCGGAAATTTGAGGAGTTTGGGGAGGGAAAGTACTTTCCTGGCTAACAGCACAACCACCAAGCAAGAAAACGAGCAGGGTCGTGCCCGAAATTATTTTCAAGGATGAAATCATTGCATATTTCCCGGCAAGTTGTGAGCGGCTTGTTGGCATCTAACAAGGCTTTGGGCTGCATCACTGGCTTTTTTTATTGTTTTACTATCAGAAAATCCTTGGCACATCATACTAGGCATAAACACATACAGCTGGCTTGATCTAACACAAGCGTGGTGTGTTCTGTGATCAGACGTCTTCAGCTCGGTTCAATCTGCCGCAAATGCCGCAACACTGATAGCCATGCACCGGCAAGTCCAAGGCCGCCTGCAACCAATAGTAGAGTTAACAAGTCACTTACGCCAAGCCAGGAAAGGCTGAAATCGCTGTTATAAAGCGCCATTAAACGGGCAAAAGGGCCTGACATGGCCAGAAATGCAGTAATAGCGAGAATCCCTGCAACGAGTCCACCACCGACACCAAACCAGATACCGGTATATAAAAATGGGCGGGAAACATAGGCATCGGTTCCACCTACCAGCTTGACCACCACTATCTCGTCACGCCGGTTCTCTATTGCCAGTCTGACAGTGTTACCTATCGCCAGCACTACACCCAGACATAGCAACAAGGCAAGCCCGCCAGTGAGTCGCTCCGCCATGGCGATGATGCCATAGAGCCTGCGCATCCAGTCCAGATCCACCAGCGCCAGATCGACTCCGGCAATGGTCTCCAGACGCGCCGACAAGGCAGGCAAGGATTCTATATCGTCAATAGCAGGGTTAACTACAATCACTGCAGGCAAGGGATTTTCATCCAGCCCGTCCAGAGCATTACCAAACCCCGAAGCATCCTGAAATTCAATCAGTGCCTGCGCACTGGTAATCACGGTAACGTCGGCGACTTCGCTTAAAGCAAGGATCTGCGTACGGGCAGTTTCAAGTGCCTGCTCATCGATTCCCAGGTCCATAAAAAGGGAAATATTACCGGCATCATCCAGGCTGGTATTGAGTTGTTGCAGGTTTTGCAGGAACAGAAAAAGACACAATGGCAGCGCCAGGGCTATACCAATGACAGACCATGTCAGAAAGCTGGCACCGGGTTCCTGTAACAGGCGCGAGAGGCTGTCCACGGCAACAGACTGATGCTGTTGAAACAGCTGCCCAAACCATGATTGTCCGCTGCTGCCAGCCGCTCTGGTATTCGCCTTTGCTGACTTCTTGCCTGGCGGTTTTTTTACAGATTGCTGTCTACTCATCATGCCCGCTCACAGCTACAGTGGCTGAATTTCCGGCAATCAATGACCCATTATCAAGGGTTAATACGCGATGCTTGCGTCGGTCTATTAGCCCCAGATCGTGGGTGGCAATCAGAACACTGGTGCCGACCTGGTTAAACTGGCCAAACAGATTCATGATTTCTGCGGAAAGCGCTGGATCAAGATTGCCGGTAGGCTCATCCGCCAGTAACAATACCGGTTTGTTGACTACCGCCCTGGCAATGCCGACACGTTGCTGCTCTCCACCAGACAGGGCAATGGGATTCTGATTTTCCTTCTTTAGCAAACCCACCTTGTCCAGTGCGGCTCTTACCCGACGTGCCGCTTCACGGCTGTCATAACCGGTGACCATAAGAGGCAGTGCAACGTTATCAAAAACATTGCGATCAAATAACAGCTGGTGATCCTGGAATACGACGCCGATATTGCGTCGAAAGAAAGGCAGCTGGCGTCTGAACATGCGGTTCAGGTTTTTACCGTTCACGAAAACCTGCCCGGCACTGGCTTTTTCCATCTGCATGATGAGTTTTAATAAGGTGCTTTTACCGGCACCGGAATGCCCCGTCAGGAATGCGAACTCACCTTCTTTGAGATGAAAGTCAATATTGGTCAGTGCTTCATAACCACCAGGATAACGCTTACTGACACTGTCAAAGGTAATCATCAGGAATCAGCCCAAAAAGGTTAATTGGTTACTCCTGGCCTTGATCAAAGAGGGCCATTACAAAGTCCCGCGCCGAAAAAGGTCGCAGGTCATCTGCACTTTCACCGATGCCAATGAAGCGTATTGGTAAACCAAAGTGCTCGGCTATGGCGAAAATCATTCCTCCCTTGGCCGTCCCGTCCAGCTTGGTCAGGGTTAGACCGGTAACATTCACGGCACGATTAAAATGCTCAGCCTGGCTTAATCCGTTCTGCCCGGTTCCGGCATCCAGCACCAGCATGACTTCCTGTGGAATGTCTTCATCAAGCTTTTTCAGCACCCGAATAACCTTCTCCAGTTCCTGCATCAGGTTATCTTTATTATGTAAACGTCCGGCAGTATCAGCAATCAATACGTCTATCTTTCTTGCCACAGCAGACTGGTAGGCATCATAAATCACTGAGGCACTGTCAGCGCCCGTATGCTGGGCTACTACAGGCACCTGATGGCGATCACCCCAAACCTGCAGTTGTTCAACGGCCGCCGCCCGAAAGGTATCTCCGGCCGCCAGCATCACTGAGCGGTTCTCATTCTGGAACTTCCTCGCCAGCTTGCCAATTGTGGTGGTCTTGCCAACACCGTTGACTCCGACCATCAGGATAACAAAAGGCTTATTGATATCACGGGGAATTTCAAGGGGTTGTTCGCAGGGCTCAAGCAAGGCCAGCAGCTTTTCCTGAAGGACCTGATACAGGACGCCAGAATCCTGTAACTGGTTTCTTTTCAGGCTATTGGTCAGATCATCAATGATGGATGTCGTTGCATCAATGCCAATATCCGCTGTCAATAACAGGCTTTCCAGCTCTTCCAGCAGGTCCTGATCTATAGCTTTTTTACCGGACAGCAGATTGGCAAGACCATCACCGAGATTACTGCGGGTTTTTCTGAGACCCGAGCGCAGTCGTTCAAACAGGGACTGGTTTTCTGATTCCTGTTTTACTGCCGGGCTATTAGCCGCCTGATCCTGCTTCTTTTTGCCAAATCCGAACATGGGGAGGTCTGTTGTATTGAAGGTATTGCCGAGGCTGGCTATGCTATCAGCACTGCTCCTGCTATGCCACAGGAAATCTGGCACAATGACCCACTCAACAGGCCGCACAAGGCATAATGTGCATGGGGAAAATCAATTCAAACCAACGAAAACCCACTTAAATGACCAGTTATTCAAAAAAAAGCGCCAATCGAAATAAAGTTCGTATCATTGCCGGGAAATGGCGTAGCAGGCAGCTGTCGCTCGCAGGGGATGTAGAGACTTTACGACCAACACCAGACCGAGTCAGGGAAACGATTTTTAACTGGTTGCAAAATAAAATAGCCGGCGCAAGATGCCTTGACCTGTTTGCTGGAAGTGGCGCACTGGCCATTGAAGCCTGTTCACGTGAAGCAGCTTCAGTAACTGCCGTTGATAATTCCCGAGAGGTCGTTGAAATGATCAGGAAAAATTGTCAGCTGCTGGACTGCCAGGCCATGCAAGTAATTCATGCCAACAGCATTGATTGGCTGAAAAATAATGCAGGCATTGAGCCATTTGATATCGTGTTTCTTGATCCTCCCTACAGCCGGGATCTGCTGGCTGATTGTTGCCGACTGCTTGAAACCGCAAGCATGGTAAAACCAGGTAGTATTGTATACCTGGAGTCAAATTCATCACTTGAAAGTATCGAATTACCAGCCTTATGGAAATGGTTAAGAACAAAAAAAGCCGGCCAGGTATATTTTGGTGTATGCGAACGGGTATTACTTTAATATTGACGATCGTTTACGGGGGCGGCTGAACCAGCAATGCTTGTTTCACACAGAATTGATCATGACAACAAAGTTATTATTACTACCTTTACACCCGAAGAGGTAACTCTGAAATTATTCCTCGAAACATTCAATAAATACCAGGAAGAGCTCGAATACCTGCCAGATTTTCAAAAGTACAATGAGCTTGTTGATTTCAGGCCCATTACCAGCATTAATATTTCAGCCTCCGAGTTAAAACAGCTTTCAAGTCTTGCCGTCAAACAGGACACTGGTGAGGCCATAACGAAGCTGGCTCTTCTGGTAGATTCAAAACCGGCTTTCACTCTGGCCAAGGTATACGAAATTATTCGCAACCTTAATCCCACATCAAAAAAACAGGTCAAGGTATTTCAGGAGTTCGAACCCGCACTGGACTGGGTCAATAACAGCGCAAAAACCATAAAACAAAAGCTTGCCTGAGTATTGGATGCGACTGTTCCAGGAATCCCGGACAGCAAATTATAAATCAGGTCAGATTAATTTTCTTTGTAAAAAGTAAATTCTATTTCTATTGTCGCATTTAAAGGGAGAGTACTTACTCCGACAGAACTTCTCGCCGGCGGCGATACCTCCAGATTATTAAAAACCTGCTCCCAGGCAGTATTAAATTCTGAAAAATGTTCAAAGTCAGAGGTAAATACGCGCGCAAAGGCAAGGTGCGACCAGGTAAGATTAAATTCCTCCATAAGTAGCTGAAGGTTTGCCAGAATGACTTCAGTTTCCTTTCCCACACCGCCGCTGATGAGTTCCCCGGTTTCATTATCGAGCGCTATCAAACCACTGCAGTAGTAATGAGGGCCGGCCTTCACCAACTGACTATATTTGAATTTCGGAGCTGTAAGTTTTTTTGAAAGCAATGACTCAACCATGCTTGAAGACTCCTGTATTCTTGCGGGATAAAACTATTGTTAAAAAACCAGATTATAAAAAACCACGAACAGCACTGCGGTGACACCATAGCGCATCATGATCATCCAGCCCCGAAACCAGTGGTGCTCTCTAAGCATCTGCAACTCTTCCAGGGAAACTGCTTCGGGTACAACCCAGCCCACAAACAGGGCCGTCAGTAACCCGGTCATCGGAAGCATGATATTGCTGGTCAGGTAATCAAAAAGATCAAAGAAGGTTCCCTGAATACCGGCAAAAGAAAGCGGTTGAAACGCTTGCAGCTCATTCAATGAAAGCACCGAAAGCAAACCAATAACCCAGATAATCAAGCCGCTGACAATGGCTGCTTTTTTTCGTGACCAGTTATCCTTGCTTGCCAGCCAGGCGACTGGCACTTCCAACATGGAAATGGAGGAAGTGATTGCGGCAAATGCCAGCAATACAAAAAACAGAGTGCCGAAGAACAGGCCACCCGGCATATTGCCAAAGGCCAACGGAACAGTTTCAAAAACCAGCCCCGGTCCGCCCCCGGCATCAAGGCCAAAAGCAAACACAATAGGAAAGATCGCCAGACCCGCAAGAATCGCCACTAGCGTATCAGCGCTTACCACCATGGCGGCCGAATCGGTAATTGAGTCGGATTTGGAAAGATAAGACCCATAAGCCATCAGGGTTGTGGCACCGACACTAACGGAAAAAAACGCCTGCCCAAAAGCCTCAATTACCACTGATGGCGTAATACGGCTGAAATCCGGCTTGAATAAATAATTAAGTGCAGTAACAAATTCTCCCGCAAATGCGGCATAGAAAACCATACCAATCAAAATAATAAAGAGCAGCGGCATCATATATTTCACAGCCTTTTCAAGGCCCCCGGAAATACCACGGGCAGAAATAAAAATCGTAATACCCATAAACAGACTGTGGGCTAAAAAAACGCTTATCCAGCTGCCGTTAAACCCAGAAGAAATGGCTGTTGCCCCTTCAGGGGAAATTCCTGAGAAACTGCCCATGACATTTGCCACGGCATAATAAATAGTTTCACCACCAATCATGCTGTAATAGGAAAGAATAATACTGGCGGTAAAAATCCCCATATAGCCGATAATGACCCACAATGGACTGGCATTGGCCTCCCGGATTATTTTTTTCAGTGCCTCAGGTGGGCAATCCTGGCCTCTTCTCCCCAACATGAACTCGCCGATAACCAGAGGCAGGGCGAGAAAAAATACCGCAGCAATATAGATAAAGACGAAGGCACCGCCACCATTTTCTCCGGTGGTATAGGGAAATCGCCAGATATTCGCCAGACCAACGGAAGACCCCACAGCGGCCATAACAAACAGCCAGCGAGACGACCAATTTTCATGTTTTTCATTGCCTTGCATGTATCGAAATCTCTTTTTCTTTTTCAAAGCATGTCATTCGGCAACAATAACAGATTGCTCTTGGACGTCTACCCCCGTTAAATGATTATTCCAGGTAGCTTGATGTATAATCGCGGCCTCAATTATTCCAAGAGCTGCGAAGATGAAAACCGTTGTTTACCCGGGAACATTTAATCCAATTACAAATGGTCATACTGATCTGGTGGAGCGAGCATCTGCTATTTTCGATCGGGTGATTGTTGCGGTAGGTTCCAGCAAGCTCAAGTCTACATTGGCGCCTCTGGAAAAAAGAGTCTTCGTAACAAAGGAAGTGCTTGCCCATATCGATAACGTCGAAGTGACAGGTTTTGAAGGTCTACTGACTGAATTTGTAAAACAACAAGATGCCAGGCTCATATTACGCGGCTTACGAACCGTTGCCGACTTTGAATATGAGTTTCAGCTGGTAGGAATGAATCGGGTACTGGCGCCGGATATAGAAACCATTTTCCTGGCCCCGGCAGAAGAGTTTTCCTATATCTCGTCTACACTGGTCAGGGAGATTGCTGCTTATGGCGGCGATATTTCAGCCTTCGTATCGCCACTGGTTGTAAAAGCAATGAAGGAATTTACCTGATGGCGTTGATAATTACAGATGAATGTATTAACTGCGATGTCTGTGAGCCTGAGTGCCCTAATGACGCAATCTCCATGGGAGAACTTATCTATGTTATTGACCCCCACCTTTGCACTGAATGCGTTGGTCATTTTGAAACATCCCAGTGCGTGGAAGTCTGTCCGGTAGACTGTATTCCGTTAGACCCGAATCATGAGGAAACAAAGGAAGAACTGCTGGAAAAATACCATCGACTGACAGATAAAAAATAATTTTCCCTGTCCTGTCACCAGGTTAGATTCAGGGCGAACAAAGCTGGCCTTTTTCTATTGCCCAAATGACGGGTCACAATCATAAGGGTAAATATGCTCGCCGGGCACTTTACGCCATGCCATATATCTTGACGCTCTTCCGGCAAACACTGCGGGGTCTTCATAAACCTGGGTTAGCCACAAGGTTTGCCCATCTTCACTCATTTTAAAGCGCTCTATCATGTGAATGTCTTCACTATGATTAAAACCATTATTCATGAATGTTGATGCCGAGAAATGGGTGGAGTCCACTACGAGTTCATCACCTTCCCAGTGTCCAATGGAATGACCATTTTTCGAATGGGGGTAATCCGCTCCCGGGTGCTCCCTGCCATCCATATAGATTATTCTGACCATATCAAAGTATTCCATTCTGAAAACGATCAGGTCCCGGCCCTGATCAATTTCCATGGGGAACGGCGCCTGCATGTAAAAAACTGCCGAAGGCGGCATACAGGTATAGGCCAGGCTGAATTCAAAATCAAAATCATACTCAGCGATTTCCTGTAGCGCTTTTTCCGTTAGCTGCAAGCCGCCATAATCACCTTCAGCCAATTCACCACCCCCGGCATCATTAATGAATAATGCATCCTCGGGAAGTTTTTCGAATAACTCAATACCGCCAGGCGATTGTTCAAACTTTACGGTCCAGAACCCTGACATGTCAGGGGCCTCAGCGGCCATCATTGTCATTGAAGAAAGCAACAGGCTAATGAACAGGGCGCACTTGGTTGAAAGAATTTTTTTCATTTTTTATCCGCACAATTTATCTGTGTACTTTTTATGTCTACCTGATAACTACTTATATCGACTTAATATTCACACAATTTAAAAAGCCGTATTAATCCTGATCCACAGCCTGTCCTCTCTGTGTGGCCAACACGGAGCCATCTGCAAATGTGACACTTCGAATTCTCATATAGTTTTTATCATTTCTCGCAGGCCACCCGGTTATAGTGATCTCTTCTCCTGCTGACAGGGAGTCCCGATTCCAGCCCCTGCGGCGTAAAACACTGGGTGAATTGGTTTCAGCGCGCCAGGCTTCTTCTTCGCCTTTATCATTAATAACTGTCAGTTCAAGAACGCCATGGGGATTGGCGAAGCGAAAACTTTTTACCACACCACTAACCGTTACTTCACCTTCAGGAACAAAATGAACAGGAAACGAATGATGCGCAAAACCGATGGAACTGCCTAAATATAAAAATAGCGCAGTGATTCCTGGCAGGATGACCCTGGTTGTTTTCCTCATGATGCCCCCGTGTTGTTCCGCAACAGGACCGGAACAGGAAATACCGGAACTGTTAGTTATGGCCTGTCAGTTAAAATTGTATACCTTGATCCATTACAGCTTCGCGTTTCATGTTACCGCTGACAACCTGTACAGTAAACTGAAGAACGCTGCCCCTGTCGTATCTCCTTGAGGGTTTTCTTGCAGGTGACACAGGGTTCTCCACCCCGCCCGTAAACGGCAAGCGACTGTTTGAAATAACCGGGCTCGCCATTGCCTCCGGTAAAGTCCCGTAATGTTGTTCCGCCGACACGAATGGCCCGGGCCAGTATTTCCTTGATGGAGGCTACCAGCAATTGGTACTTCAATTTTGAAATTGTCCCTGCCTGCCGCGTCGGTTTTATGCCGGCCAGAAACAACGCCTCATTGGCATAAATATTTCCTACCCCAACCACTACGTGACTATCCATGATGAAAGACTTTATCGGAACTTTTCTTTTTCTCGATAACGCATAAAGATAGTCACTGCTGAAATCCTCTGTCAGGGGTTCAGGCCCCAGATTAACCAGCAGTGGGTGCTGCCCGACTTCCTTGTCAATCCACAGAATGCTGCCGAATTTTCGCGGATCACGAAAACGAAGCACATTTCCCCCCTGAATCTCAAAATCCACATGGTCGTGTTTTTCTGCGCACAAGTCTGCTGCAACAATGCGTAAACTGCCCGACATACCCAGGTGAATCATCAGGGTGCCTGATCCGGTCTCTATCAATAGATACTTGGCACGACGCTTCACTGACAAGACATGTTGTCCCGTAAGAAGTGAGGATAATTTCACCGGAACCGGCCAACGCAATTTTTTTTCCCGGACCACAACCCGGGTAATTTCCCGCGCCAGAATATGTGGCTCAATGCCGCGGCGGGTCGTTTCTACTTCTGGCAACTCTGGCATTCAGTCTACCCCATGATTTATTGGGCCAGGTTTAGTTCTGCTGTATCAATAATATTTTTAAACCCGGGTTCACAATGCCTGGCGCACTGCTTCCTATTCCGCTTTCTACTATATAATGCAGCTCGATTTCCTCTTTGGATTACTCTTTTAGGGTTGGAAGCTTGCGTATGATTCTTGGTGTAGATACAGGTGGCACTTTCACCGATTTCGTGTTGCTTGCAAGCCCGTCCGGAGAAGGCAGCAACAAAGGGTCAGAACTCAGAACCCACAAAGTATTGTCGACCCCCGGAGCGCCGGAGCAGGCCATTCTACAGGGGATCAAGGAAATGGGTCTAGCCGGGGAAGTGCGCAATGGAAAAGTAAAAATTGTTCATGGCAGTACCGTGGCAACCAATGCCGCACTGGAAGGCAAAGGCGTCAAGACAGCGTTTATAACCAACACCGGTTTCGCTGATATTCTGACTATTGGCCGCCAGACACGTCCGCACTTATACTGCTTGCAGTCCCCTGCTATTGCTGCCCCGGTACCACAACAGTTATGCCTTGAAGCTGACGGTCGCATTGATGCTCATGGCCATGAACTCGAGCCTATCAACAAAGAGGGCCTAGAGGCACTCTTGCAAACCCTGCACCAGACAAAACCGGATGCAGTGGCCATATCATTACTGTTTTCCTTCCTCAATCCATCCCATGAAAAAGCCATTGCCAGCTTTCTTGAGGATAATCTGGATTATGCCCCTTTTATTACCAGTTCCTTTGAGGTTCTGCCCGAGTATCGGGAATATGAACGGGGCATTGCCACCTGGCTTAATGCCACGCTCGGTCCACTGGTCAGGGACTATCTGCTACGCCTGAAATCAGGGACACAACCTTCCAGACTTTCTGTGATGCAGTCTTCAGGGGGGACGATTGATGCTGAACAGGCCTCACGCAAGTCAGTAAACCTGCTATTGTCCGGTCCGGCTGGCGGTCTGACTGCCGCCAGCTTCCTGGCCACGCTCACAAACCAAAAGCGGTTACTTACTTTTGATATGGGAGGCACATCTACTGATGTTGCTTTGCTTAATGGTGATATCAATTTAACCACGGAAGGGCGCATCGGTGACTACCCTGTGGCTGTTCCCATGGTCGATATGCACACCATTGGCGCTGGCGGGGGCTCTGTGGCGATGGTCGATGCCGGCGGCCTGTTACAGGTAGGCCCGCAATCTGCCGGCGCCACTCCGGGGCCGGCCTGCTATGGTCAGGGCGGCGCTTATGCCACCGTGACAGACGCAAATCTGGTATTGGGCAGAATCCGCGCAGATGCTTTTCTGGGCGGCTCAATGTCCCTTGATATTGACGCATCAAGAGCCGCCATTCGCCCACTTGCCGAAGCCTTGTCATTGAGTCTTGAAGAAACCGCTTCTGGCATTATCAGGGTTGCCAATGAACATATGGCTAGAGCGCTGAGAGTTATTTCAGTTGCTAGGGGCCATGACCCGAAAACCTTCAGATTATGCTGCTTTGGCGGCGCCGGGGGACTGCATATCTGCGCCCTGGCCGAGGCCATGGGGATGAATAGCGCAATGGTTCCGGTTCATGCCGGCGTACTCTCCGCTATGGGAATGTTTCTGGCGCCAGTTGAACGTCAGCTTTCCCAAACACATCAGGTTTTACTTCATGAACTTGATACTGGGGTGATCGATGATATTTTCCGGGAACTGGCCACCCGGGGGCTTCTGGAATTAACAGAAGAGGGCATTTGCGCTGATAATACCCGAATGGAATATCGCGCTGACCTGCGTTATCAGGGGCAATCAACCAGCCTGACTATTCCATGGAATAGCGCCAGTGAGGCGCAAGAACAGTTTCATAGTGCCCATCAACAACGTTACGGGCACCGGCTGGACAGTCCGCTGGAACTGGTTAACCTGCGCCTGAGTATCCGTGAGATCAAAGAGGCGCCAACGCTTGAAATGGCCACGCAGCCTGACGGCGATAGTGGGATTTCCGTCAACGCCAGTATTTATGGGATTGCGCGACCTGTGCCCGTGGTAAAGCGGGCGACCCTGTGTGCAGGGGAAAGCATTTCGGGACCCGCCCTGCTGATAGAAACTAATGCCACCACCTGGCTTGCGCCAACATGGCGCGCAACCTGCGACCCTTTTGGTAACCTCATGCTGGAAAGAAGCCAGGATTCCGTCCGCTAATTTGATTTACAG
>JAUHWU010000132.1 GCA_030427065.1 Gammaproteobacteria bacterium
GTCGCAGTCCCAATCGCTCTGGCAGCCCGGCGTCACCTCCCAGCAGAGCCCGTCGGCACCGCAGACCGTGCCCCAGGGGCAGTCGCGGTCGGACCGGCGCAGCGGCTCGGCGTCGGCCCAGCATGCGCCGTCGGCGCCGCAGTAGAATCCGGCGTCGCAGTCCCAGTCCGAGCGGCAGGCGGGGGTGTAGACGTCTTCGTAGCACAGGCCGTCGCTGTCGCAGACGAAGCCCGGTGCGCAGTCGAAGTCGCCGAAGCAGCGGTCGACCGGGTAGCACTGGCCGTCGAACTCGCAGTACTCGCCGCCGGGGCACTCGAAGTCGTACATGCAGACGTCGTCGCGGTAGCAGATGCCGTCGGCGCCGCAGAACTCGCCCCAGCCGCACTCACGGTCCGAGAAGCAGCCGGCGAGCTGCTGGCACAGGCCGTCGGAGCAGAACTCGTCGTCGAAGCAGTCGCCGTCGAAGCGGCACTCTGCGCGGTTGGGCACCTCGAACACCGGTCCGTCGGGGCCCCCGCCAGAGGTCTCGAACACGCAGGCGCCCGTCAGAGCGGACAGGGCGAGGGCGACAAGCGCGAGAGGGAGGCGATGGAGGGTTCGGCCGTTCATGGGTGGCTCCGTCGGAGGGCCTTGACGTGGGGACGCCAGCACAGACGGGCTCGACCGGGGGAGTATTCACGCTGAGGCGATCATCGCGTGACGCACGAAGCGCGCACGGCGCGACACCGGTGCCGGCAGATGACGGGACCCCGCATTCTCGCTGGAACGGTCGCGCAGAAAATGCTTCACGCGACGGTCTTCCAGCGAATGAAAGCTAATCACCACCATCCTTCCACCGACACAAAGCAACTCGAGGATCTGACCCAGCGCCTTTTCCAGATCAAGCAATTCTTTATTGATCACTATCCTGATGGCCTGAAAAACCCTTGTCGCAGGGTGCTTGTGTTTTTCCCAGGCCGGATGTGCCTGTTTTACAATTTCAGCCAACTGCAGAGTTGTAGTAATAGGGGCAAGTTCGCGCTCCCTGACAATGGCGCGAGCAATACGCCGGGAAAACTTTTCCTCACCGAATTCAAAAAACACCCTGATCAGCTCTTCCTCCTTGGCATCAGCTACCCACTGCGCTGCTGTCACACCTGATTGCGTATCCATACGCATATCCAGAGGACCTTCCCTGGAGAAACTAAACCCTCTTGCAGCATCGTCCAATTGCGGCGAAGAAACGCCAAGGTCCAGTAGCACACCGGCCACCTTACCCATGACTGCGTGCATGTTGGCCAGTTGTTCAAGCTCTGCAAAGCTGCTGTGTGCCACAATCACTCTCTCGTCCTGCTGCTGCAAATGGAGCGCTTCGTTTATTGCATCCGGGTCCTTGTCGATTACCAGCAACTTTCCCTTGCTGGACAACTTTTCGAGAATTTTCCGGCTATGCCCACCTCTACCAAACGTACCGTCTATATAGAAACCGTCTTTGTCTGTAATCAGTGCTTCAACCGACTGCTGCAACAAAACCGATTGATGGTCGAAATTATTCACAGCCTAGAGTGACAAACCTTTTACTTCTTCAGGCATTTCTTCTTCAGACTCTTCCTGGCCAAGCCAGCTTTCACGCTTGGCATTCCAGGCATCCTCATCCCACAATTCAAACTTTTTACCCTGCCCAACAAGCACCACCTTCTTTTCCAGCCCTACATAGGAGCGCAACGTTGGCGGAACCAGAATGCGGCCACTACCGTCAAGCTCTACATCATTGGCGTGCCCGATAAAAAGGCCCTTGAGTTTTTTGCTGGTGGCATTGAAACTGGGCAAGGCTTCTACCTTGCGCTGAATTTCTTCAAATTCATTAAGGGGATAGATGACAAGGCACTCGCCATCGGTTGCTTCAATGGTAACGACCATTTTTCCCTGGCAGTGATCATCAATAGTTCCACGATAACGGGAAGGGATGGCCATACGCCCTTTCGCATCGAGATTTATTGAGTTCAAGCCACGAAATAACAAAATCAGGGTCCTTTATGCTTTGCTGGTTGCTTTAATGCTTGTTGTTAACTGAAAAAAGTTTGCAGAAAACGGCTTTTTCAGGGAGGAAACGCCTTTCTAGCCCATTATCACCCACATTCTGCTACTTCTTGCCACTTTTCCGAACTATAGGCAGGGATATACAACAAATCAAGCACTTAATTGCACAAATTTATGTGGAAAGTGATGCTAAATGCGCCGAAAATCGGGGAAAAGGTAAAAAAAGGAGTTTTTCGAGAAGAATATTCCCAAGGGTTTACAATGCGATATGAAGCGAACTTAAAGTAGTTTCTTAAGTTTGGCCGAGATTTAGAATTTTTTTATGTTTTTCGAGGTGTTGCCATATTTATGGCAAAAGGCAGGATACTGCTTGTGAATACGACTTCTTGTACGATCTTTCTATTTATACGCCCTATTTATCGACTTCTATTCCCAACCCTGTTTATGAAGCTTGATATAGAGTTTTCGTTCAAACGGTTTCAAGCCAGACTCATAGTGCTCGAACAGGGACACATACTATCCATGTATCTGTACCCTGTAAATAAAACCTGACAAAAAAATAAAATAAATGAGTTAGCCGGTAAGCCGGGTTCTGTCTTGGGCAATCATTCATCTAGGCATCATGTCACCATAATGCTCATGCAGCCTACCCGAATCCAGTGCGAGCCACACCATTGGATTCCTATTTGGCCTTGCTCCCAGCGGGGTTTACCATGCCATGGAATGTTGCCACCCATGCGGTGCGCTCTTACCGCACCATTTCACCCTTACCTCGTTAGCCCGAAGGCTGGTGAGGCGGTTTATTTTCTGCTGCACTTTCCGTAGGCTCGCGCCCCCCAGGTATTACCTGGCACTGTGCTCTATGGAGCCCGGACTTTCCTCTGACATGTCCCTATAAATAGAAAATGCCAGCGATTGCCTGGCCAACTCAAGGCGCTAGGGTACGCAAGCAAATGGGGAAATTCAACAAGAGATTAATGGTAGACTCTTTGAAATGTTGCCGTATCAGGAAGGCCCAATTTTTAATCTGAGCAAGCAAACCTGGAGATAAAGTTGTCATTCAATCGAAATGCGCTGGAAATAGCGGGCGAATCCATTTTGCCCGGCACCAGAAAACGCCTTGAAATAAAAGTCTCCAAACTGTTTGACTATACCGAGATGGTTATTCCCGTGGAGGTCATCAGAGGTAAGTCACCCGGCCCGGTGCTCTTTGTCTCCGCCGCCATCCATGGTGACGAGCTCAATGGCATTGAAATTATCAAGCGCTTGCTGGCACGCAAATCTATCGGCCCCTCCATGCACGGCACCCTGATTACCGTCCCCATCGTCAATGTTTTCGGCTTTAACAATAATTCCCGCTACCTGCCGGATCGGCGTGATCTGAACCGCTGTTTTCCGGGCTCCCCTACTGGCTCCCTGGGCTCACAGATGGCCAATATTTTCATGCGTGAAATAGTGGAGAAATCCACCCACGGAATAGATCTGCATACCGGAGCGATCCACCGTACCAACCTCCCACAAATTCGAGCACAACTGGATGACAGGGAGACTGTTGAACTGGCGCGTGCCTTTGGTGTCACAGTGGCTATTAATTCATCTATCCGCGATGGCTCCTTGCGCCAGGCAGCGGCTGAAAAAGGCATTCCCATGCTGCTTTTCGAAGGTGGAGAAGCGCTGCGCTTTGAAGAGAAAGTGATTAAAACGGGAGTTAACGGCATCCTATCGGTTATGCGCTCAATTGGCATGATACGCCCCGGCAAACAACGTAAGTCCGATACCGTAAAAGAAGTTTTTACGGCGTCCTCAAGTCAATGGGTTCGCGCGCCTCACAGTGGCGCGTTACGAGTCAGAAAAAAGATCGGCAGTATGGTTCAGGAAGGCGAGTTACTGGGCACCCTGTCAGACCCTTATGGCGATGCCGTAGTCCCGGTTTGTAGTAGCCAAAAAGGCATTATCATAGGCATGACCATGATTCCATTGGTTAATCAGGGCGACGCTCTGTTCAATATCGCCACCTTTGAAGACTCTGAAATTGTAGAAGAGCATATTGAAGAAAGAGATGAAAACTAAGCACTCCTTTAATAATTACGACAGTTAATTCCCGGAGGCCGTCAATGGCAGATAGCACAGCAACATCTTTTAACTGGCAGAGCGCAATTAATGAAACATTTACTGATTTTTCCCAGCAGTTAATTAACTATTTTCCCCAGCTGATCGGCACAGTAGGCGTACTGCTGTTGGGTTGGCTGGTTGCACATACTCTTAGTCTGAGCACACGCAAATTGATTCAGGGGCTGGATGTACTATTGGCCAGATTTACCCGCATTGATGGTATAAATCAGGAAAGGATAAAAGGTTCCTATTCGGTCATTATCAGTAAAATCGTTTTCTGGATAGTGATGATTTTCTTCCTGACGGTTGCCGCCAATATTCTGGGCTGGGACGTATTCGCCGGCTGGCTCGACAGTATTGTCAGCTATCTGCCGGGGCTGATTTCCGGCCTTATTATTATCCTGGGCGGCTTCCTGCTAAGTAATTTCGCAAAAGCCGCAATCTCCTCTGCTGCCGACAAAGCCGGCATAACGCAAAGTGCCGGCATGGCGCGCGCAATACAAATCGTCATTATCTTTAGCGCGATTATTATTGGCGTTGAGCAGATCGGCCTGAATATTGGTTTTTTGAGCAATGTAATTGTGGCTTCTATCGCCATACTGCTGGCTGGCGCTGCACTGGCTTTCAGCCTTGGTGCAAAAAATATGGTGGCCAATATCATCGGCGCCCAATACACCAGAAAGTACTGCCGCGTTGGTGACAAAATTAAAATCGGCGATATGGAAGGTGAAATTATTGAGTTGTCGCAGGCTTGTATCGTGGTTGAAACTGAAAACGGCCAGGCAATTATTCCTGCAAAATTTTTCCATGAACAGGTAACTTTGATTAATACCCCAAACAAATAATCTGCTGGATTGTGATCCGGAAAAAGCTTATGGAAATCTCTTAGGGAAAACCTGCCATGGAAAACAAAGAAGAACTTGATTTTGCTCTAAGCTTTATCAGTGAGCATCCGAAATCAGCGGCAAAAATATTGGAACAAAGTAATGTTGATGCTGTTGCCAGCCTTTTATCCAATGCCCCCTCGAGCTATATAACTCCTGTCCTGAAATATATGCTGCCAGACTTTTTTGTCAGAGTTTGCAATTCAATGGGGCCGGAAAAATCTGCCTCTATTCTTTCACACCTTGATGCCAATGCGATTGCTATCGTACTGCGTCGCAGCTCCGAAAAATCGAGAAAGGAAATACTTGAAGAATTGCCTGCCAATCTGCGAAAAAACACTGAATTACTTCTGGAATTTGCAGTTAATACGGTAGGCGCCTGGATGACACCACATATGCTGGTAGTGCCCCATGATGTGAAAAATAAAAATGTGATGAAGTATTTGAAAGCTGGCGGCGCACAGGATGACAGTGAGTATATTTATATCACTGACAGAGACGGCATATTTCTTGGCAGAACCCGTTTTCTTGACCTCATTAAAGGAGGGGAGAACCTTCCGGTTACCTCTTTTATGCAAGACGATTGCCCTTCCCTGCCGGCACAAATATTTCTGGAGCAGACCAGCGAACATATTGCCTGGGAATTTTCAGATGTATTACCAGTTACAAACAGGGATAACCAATTACTGGGAATATTACCGCATCATGCGCTGCGCCAGGGCCTGGCACAAATTCATAATGTCAGGCCAAAAACCAAATCCGGCAAAGACCCGTTAAGCAGCATTTTCGAAGTTTATGGGCAATCACTACTGGCTTTATTCAATACCGTAAGTGACGCAGTTGACGTTGATCATAAATAATCAGGCTATCCAGGATCCCTGACATGCAAAATCCAATATTAAGCGCAGAAGAACCAATCCATAAACTCAATAAATCCTTTCTGCTGGATTTTCCCGAAAGTGCTGCGCGCAAGCTTGAGAAAATGGATACAGGAGATGCGGCTGAAATTCTTTCTTCCCAGCAGCCTAATATTATTTCCGGTGTGATGAACAAAATGTCACCTGGCACTGTGGCTTCAATTCTGAAAAAAATACCAAAAGATCTGGCGGCAAAAGCCATTTCCACGATGGATACCGGAATTTCTATTACCCAGCTCAATGGCATGAATGAAGAAGAGCGTGAAGATTACTTTTCCCATATGGAAAAAATCACTGCGCATGAGTTCAAGGCGCTACTGGACTATCCGGAAAATTCTGTAGGCAGACAGATGAGCGCTGATTTTTCTGCCTGCAGCAGGCATCTTACCGTTGATGAAGCCATGGACCTGTTACGTCGGCAGGATACCGGCAATATCAAGCATTTATTTTTATTGGACGACAGTATGCAACTGGACAGTATTCTCGATATCCATCAATTGGTGTTGGCCAATGGTGATGAGAAACTTTCCAATCTGTCACGCCCCGTTGTGGCCTTCGTCAATGCCATGGACTCGATGGAAGAGGTTATTGAAAAGCTTGACAAATTCAAGGTGGCCGTCATGCCCGTGGTGGATGTGAATCACAAACTGGTAGGGATCATTCGAAGCCAGGGACTGCTGGAAGCACTGCGTGATGATATTGCTACGGACATGGCGACAATGGTGGGCGCCAGCAGGGATGAAAAGGCTCTGTCTTCCAGTTTCTTTGCGGTAAAAAAGCGTCAGCCCTGGTTACAGATAAACCTGCTCACGGCTTTTGCAGCCTCTGCGGTGGTGGGTTTGTTTGAAGATACTATTGCACAATTTACCGCTCTGGCTGTCTTGCTACCGATTGCGGCCGGCCAATCCGGAAATACCGGAGCACAATCACTGGCAGTAACCATGAGAGGTCTGACGGTCCGGGAAATTACCATGCGCCACTGGTTCCGGGTCATGATCAAGGAGCTGGGTGCGGGATTTATGAACGGCATTGGCATTGCTGTTACTTGTAGTGCGGGCGTGTTTCTATGGAGCCGCAGTACTGGTCTGGCGCTGGTTATGGGACTTTCAATGATTATTTCAATGACTCTGGCCGGCACTGCCGGAGCTGTTATCCCGATTCTACTGAAACGCTTTGGCCTTGACCCGGCTCAGTCTTCTTCCATCGTCCTGACCACGGTCACCGATATTGCCGGCTTTATGTCATTTCTGGGAATAGCCACTTTGTTATCAGGCATGCTGGTTGCAGGATGAGGCAAACAACTTTATTTGTCTTGCTGTTTTTTTTGTTCAAGTCCGGCCTGATAAAACGTCTTTTTACCCAGTCCGGTGATTTTTGCGGCAAGTGAGGACGCCTGTTTCAATGGCAGCTCGTCAAGCAGGGTATTAAAAATGTGAAGCGCAGCCTGATCAAGAGACTGATCTTTTTTATCACTTCCTGCCACCATCAGCACAATCTCTCCACGCGCCTGGTTACTGTCCGCAGCCACCATATCAAGCAACTCTGCCAGAGTGCCGCGAAGAAATGTTTCGTAGGTTTTTGTGAGTTCACGCGCTATCACCCCATGCCGTTCTGGCCCAAACACAGTAAGCAGGTCTTTCAGGCAATCCTGAATACGATGCGGAGCTTCAAAAAAAACCAGGGTTCTTTCCTCGGCAGCCAGTTTAACCAGATGATTGCTACGGGTGCCTTGTTTGGCTGGCAGAAACCCTTCAAAGACAAAACGGTCGGTTGGCAAACCGGCACAACTCAATGCGGCAAGAATACTGCTGGCACCGGGGATGGGAACAACTTTTATGCCAGCCTGACTTGCCCTGTTAACCAGTGGATAGCCAGGGTCTGAAATCAGCGGCGTCCCTGCATCACTTATCAGGGCTATATCTTCTCCTGCGCTAATGCGCTGAATAATTTCATCTACCTTTTGCACTTCATTATGCTCATGCAAGGCAAACATGGGAGTATCAATACCAAGATGTTGTAAAAGTTTTCGGCTGTGCCGGCTGTCTTCTACTGCAATACTGTCGACCCGGGACAACACCTGGATGGCACGGGCGGTGATATCGTCAAGATTGCCTACAGGCGTTGCTACAATATACAAAGAGCCGCAATCAGCTTGGGGCATTGCCGGGTTTCCATTTAATATTGCATCCAACACTGGGGACCTGTGCCGGGCTAACTGCATGACCAGCCAGCACCGCATTCATGGCCTTACGGAGATCCTCACCCGTTACAGGAATGTCATTCCCCGGTCTGCTACTATCCATTTGCCCCCGGTATATCAGCGCC
>JAUHWU010000133.1 GCA_030427065.1 Gammaproteobacteria bacterium
GAAAAGGAAAGCCAGGCGGTTTATTTCCTGCGTAAACAGGGTGTATCCCGCGGCGATGTGGTGAACTATATCACCCATGGCACACCCAGGGCTCCAGGCCTTGGCGCTGATGGGAAAGAGGGCGTCTTTGACTCCCCGGCTGGCAGTGAAGAGGGTGAAAAAGCGCCTTCCCCGCTGGAAAGCTTTGCCAGTAACCTGAATGAAGAAGCCAGGGCCGGGCGCATAGATCCACTCATTGGTCGCGATAAGGAAATTACCCGTCTGGTGCAGGTATTGTCCAGACGCCGCAAGAACAACCCCTTATTTGTTGGCGAGGCCGGTGTTGGCAAGACGGCAATTGCAGAAGGCCTGGCGAAACACATTGTCGAGGGTAATGTCCCTGATGTGCTGCAGGACAGTGTTATTTATTCCCTGGACATGGGCGCTTTGCTGGCCGGAACCAAATACCGCGGTGATTTCGAAAAACGTTTCAAGGCACTGCTGGCCGATCTGGCAACAAAAGAGCATGCCATACTTTTTATTGATGAAATCCATACCATCATTGGTGCCGGTGCTGCTTCAGGCGGTGTCATGGATGCGTCAAACCTGCTAAAGCCCATTCTTGCCTCGGGCAAGCTGCGTTGTGTCGGATCAACCACCTATAACGAATACCGCGGTATTTTTGAAAAGGACCGGGCTCTTTCCCGACGTTTTCAGAAAATCGATATTGAAGAACCGGATGTTGAGACCACTTACCAGATTCTGAAAGGCCTTAAGTCGCGATATGAAGAACATCACAATCTGCGCTTTACCGATAAAGCACTCAGAGCCGCTTCAGAAATGGCTGATCGTTATATCAATGATCGCTTTATGCCGGACAAGGCTATTGATGTGATTGATGAAGCCGGTGCCTACCAGCGACTGCAACCGGAAAGCAGGCGCAAGAAAATCATCCAGGTGGGAGATATTGAAAGGGTTATTGCCCAGATTGCCCGCATTCCGCCAAAAAATGTATCGTCCTCTGACAAGACTGTACTCAAGGATCTTGAGAAAAATCTCAAGATGGTTGTATTTGGTCAGGATCCTGCAATCGAAACCCTTGCTTCGTCGATCAAGTTATCCCGGGCCGGTTTGAAAGAAGGCGAAAAACCCATTGGTTCCTATTTGCTGGCCGGGCCAACCGGTGTCGGCAAGACCGAAGTCACACGCCAGCTGGCGAAGATTCTGGGCGTCGAGCTTGTGCGTTTCGACATGTCCGAATACATGGAGCGTCACACGGTTTCCAGACTTATTGGTGCCCCTCCGGGGTACGTCGGCTTTGATCAGGGTGGTCTGCTCACGGAAGAAGTGGCAAAGAATCCTCATTGTGTACTGCTGCTTGATGAAATTGAAAAGGCGCACCCGGATGTATTCAACCTGTTGCTTCAGGTAATGGATCACGGCACCCTGACCGACAACAATGGTCGCAAGGCAGATTTCCGTAATGTGATTCTGATCATGACCACCAATGCCGGTGCCCAGGAAATGAGTCGGGCGTCTATTGGATTCACGCAGCAGGATCATACCTCTGATGGCTCGGAAGTCATCAAACGTATGTTTACGCCTGAATTCCGCAATCGACTGGATTCAATCATCCAGTTTCAGCCGCTTGATGCAGAAATTATTCGTACTGTTGTCGACAAGTTCCTGGTGGAGTTACAGGTGCAACTGGATGATAAAAAGGTCACGCTGCATGTGGATGACGACGCCATTGACTGGTTTGTTGCAAACGGTTACGACAAGTCCATGGGAGCACGCCCGATGTTGAGGCTGGTCCAGAGCAAGATCAAGAAACCCCTGGCCGAAGATATTCTGTTCGGCAAGCTTATCAATGGTGGTGATGTAAATGTGTCTGTGACTGACAACGATATCAGTCTGGAGATTGATTCTGCCGACACCAGAAAGTCTGACAAGGATACGTCAAAACAAGAAGAAGCCGACGCCTGATTAAGCGTTTTTAAAAGGTTTTTATCAGATCAGAAACGGTGGTGCTGGAAACAGCGCCGCCGTTTTTTTTAGCGGGCGCGGTAGGTAATTCGGCCCTTGCTTAAATCGTAGGGTGTCAGTTCCACGGTGACCTTGTCACCAGTGAGAATGCGGATGTAGTTCTTGCGCATTTTACCGGAAATATGTGCAGTCACCACGTGACCGTTTTCCAGCTTAACGCGAAACATTGTGTTGGGAAGGGTGTCGATGACTTCGCCTTCCATTTCTATCTGGTCTTCTTTTGCCATTAATTCCTCGGTACTCGTAATGAAAGCGAGGCATTTTGCACGAAACAGCAGGAAGTCACAAGTCACAAGTTTCAAGTCACAAGTTTCAAGTCACCAGTAAAATTGTGACGATTGCAGATTTTCAGGTCTTGTTGTGCCCTGAAACTTGAGACTTTGAATTATGTCAGCTTGATCCAGCGTTGATTGAGTAATAATTCGATAGGCCGATACTGGAGCTTGTAATTCATCTTTTCGCAATCCCGTATCCAGTAGCCCAGATAGACATAAGGCAGAGAACGTCGCCTGGCTTCCTCGATCTGCCAGAGAATGGCGAAATTGCCCAGCGAGCGTTTCTGTTCATTGATATCGTAGAAAGTGTAAACAGCAGACAGGCCATTGTTGAGTACATCAATGATCATCACTGCCAGTAATTTCTGTTTGGTACTGACGCGGTAGAAAAGGGTGGATTCGCAACGTTTTACCAGGAAGGATTCAAACTGTTCCCGACTGGCAGGGTACATATCGCCGTCACTGTGCCTGTTATTGATGTAGGCCTCATACATCTCATAATACTCGTCAGTGGAAATATCATCGACGACTGAAACCGTGACATCTTCATTGCGTCTGAGAATCCGCCGGTAGCGTTTGTTGGGGCTGAAACGCTCTACGACCACGCGGCTGGCCACACAGTGTTGACAGTTGGAGCAATGAGGGCGGTACATATGCGCGCCACTGCGACGAAAACCAATCTCGGAAAGGTGAGTGTGAAACTCGGTCGATACCGGGTATTCAGGATCAATAAACAGCGTGCGAGCTTCCTCCCCGGGCAGGTAACTGCAGGGATGGCTTTGGGTAGTGAACAGTTTTATGTCTTTCAGCGAGCTCATGGCTGAAGATTGATTCCTGGTTAGTTATTACAGAACCATCCTGCAGGGAGCAGGATGCTGTTTGGCAACTTTTTCAGCCTACTATTGTAAAGGCCAGTGGGCTTTATTGCGACTATAATCAGCACTGCGCGGCAGCATGGTGATGAATTCCCGGCGCGGGATTTCCCGGGCGCCAAAACTTGCCAGGAATGGGCTGCTTACCTGACAGTCAATGAGGCGGTAGCCCAGACTGCGAAGTTTTTGTACGGTGCTGGCGAAAGCAATTTTTGAGGCATTGTCCTGATGACTGAACATGGATTCGCCAAAAAATACCTCGCCTATGGCCAGTCCGTATAAGCCGCCAACCAGCGTGCCTTCATCCCAGGCTTCAATGGAGTGGGCAACGCCCCTGGTGTGCAGGGCGCAGTAAGCATCGATCATCTCGTTAGTGATCCAGGTGCCACTGGCGTAACGGCGTCGTCCGGCACAGGCCAGCATAACTTTGTCGAAGGCCTGGTCAGAGGTCAGTTCGAGCGAGGATTTCTTCATGGCGCGGCTCAGGCTGCGGCTGATATGGAGTTCTTCCGGAAAAAGCACCATACGCGGGTCCGGAGTCCACCAGAGTATAGGCTGGTCTTCTTCAAACCAGGGAAAAATGCCCTTGCTGTAAGCTTCAATGAGACGTTCCGGGGCTAGATTGCCGCCCGCTGCCAGCAGGCCATTGGGCTCCTGCAAGGCAGATTCAGCATCGGGGAAAAAAAAGTCAGAATCGTTTAGCCAGGGCAGCGAGGACATTAGCGGGGAGGCTCAATGCTTAATCGGAAAGGGAATCCAGATATTTTTCCGCATCCAGCGCAGCCATACAGCCAAAACCTGCCGAGGTAACGGCCTGGCGGTAGATATGATCGGCCACGTCACCTGCGGCAAACACACCTTCCACGCTGGTTTGAGTGGCATTGCCACTGATTCCTGAATGAATTTTGACATAGCCGTTTTCCATGTCCAGCTGACCTGCAAAAATGTCAGTATTGGGCTTGTGGCCTACCGCGATGAACACGGCGCTCAGATCAATGTCCTGAGTACTGCCATCCTGGGTGCTTTTAATGCGCATACCGGTGACTTCACCGTCTTCGCCCAGCACTTCATCCAGTTCATGATTCCACATGATGCTGACATTGCCATTGGCTTGTTTTTCAAAGAGCTTGTCCTGCAGAATCTTTTCCGAGCGCAGGCTGTCACGACGGTGGACCAGCACTACTTCACTGGCAATATTGGACAGGTAGAGAGCTTCCTCAACGGCGGTATTACCGCCACCAATAACCGCTACCTTGTGGCCTTTGTAGAAAAAGCCGTCACAGGTGGCGCAGGCACTGACGCCGCTGCCCATGTATTTTTCCTCCGATTCAAGGCCCAGATATTGCGCTGAAGCGCCTGTGGCAATGATCAGGGAATCGCAGGTGTACTCGCCCATGCTGCCTGTCAGATGAAACGGGCGCCGGGTCAAATCAGTCTTTTCAATATGATCAAAAATTATATTAGTTTCAAAGCGTTCCGCGTGCTTCTTCATTCTTTCCATTAAGTCTGGCCCCTGTAATCCTTCCACATCACCGGGCCAGTTATCCACGTCTGTCGTGGTGGTCAATTGGCCACCTTGTTGCATACCGGTAATCATGACCGGATTCAGGTTGGCACGGGCGGCATACACGGCTGCGGTGTAGCCAGCAGGTCCGGAGCCAAGAATGATCAGGCGGTGGTGTTGTACATCGGTCATGGAGCAATACTTCCTGGATTATTGTTGTTGTCTATGTGGTTATTGGTTTGTTAGGCCAAGCATGTCCAGCAAGTTGTGGAAGCTGGCGGGGCCTGCACTCAGCCGACTTTGACAATTGTTCCCTGGACGAGTCATTAAGTCGGGGCGAAAGCCCGTTTTTTCAAGGCAGACTATGTTATCAGATAAAAAGACAATTTAAATAAACGCTATCCCTTATATGGGTAATTTATTATCATACAGCCCCAAGATATGGGTTAGACACCCCACCCGAGGAGTGTCACAGCAGTGGCTTTTGTGCACTTGATTTTCTCTGCACACACTACCTGCTTCCTCGTGTGCGGAGAAAGTCTCCAGAACAATAATTGATCTGTACAACTAATAAGGGAACCTTAGGAAAGTCATCCACGGCGGGCTTTCCGATTGCTTTGGCCAAGAAAAATACGAAAACAGCTCCCGTTGAGGAGCATGCTGTCACTCTCAAAGCCCTCTTTCTGAAAGAAGGGCTGATGATTCTTTTCCTGGCGCTGGGACTTTATCTGTTTCTGGCTATCAGTTCCTATTCGCCACTGGATCCGGGTTGGTCCCGTACTGGTGACGAAAGCAATATTGCTAACAGTGTCGGGCGCACCGGCGCCTGGATCTCCGATGTTCTGCTCCTCCTGTTTGGCTACCTGGCGTACCTGTTTCCACTGCTACTGGCTTATCGTGCCCTTGTGATATTCCGCCACCGCAAAGAAGCCCGGCCTTTTTCCTGGGAACTGATTGCGCTGCGCGGTGCGGGGGTCATCCTGACGTTGCTGGGTGCTGCGACCCTGGCAACGATGCATTTCGACACACCACTGCCCAACTCGGCAGGGGGCTTGCTGGGCAGTGGTATTGCCGGTGTGGCATTGCCATCGTTTGATCTTACTGGCAGCACGCTGATTTTTCTGACCATGCTGGTTCTCGGCATTACCCTGGCCACAGGGCTGTCATGGCTGGCGCTGGTGGATAATACCGGAAAACTCTGCCTGCAGACCTGGGAGACGGTCATTGAGCGTTGGCAGCACTGGAAAGAAAGCCAGCGGGAAAAGGCAGAAGCCCAGCGTGCCATCAGCAAGCGCAAGGAAGCCCTGGATCAATTTATCGAAAAAGACAGGAAGCGCAAACCCATTGAGATTGCCCCGGTGCGCACGGCTCCGAAACAGCCCAGTAAACGGGTGCAGAAAGAAAAACAGGGCAAGTTATTTGAATCGGCCTCGGTAGGAGAACTTCCGGCCATTTCCCTGCTGGATGAGTGGAACGATAACCAGCAGGTGGGCTACTCGAAGGAAGCGTTGGAGGCCATGTCAAAGCTGCTGGAAATCAAGCTCAAGGACTTTGGCATAGACATCAATGTCGAGGCCATTAATCCTGGTCCGGTAATTACCCGTTTTGAAGTGCAGCCCGCGCCCGGTGTAAAAGTCAGCCGTATCACCAATCTGGTCAAGGATCTGGCCCGTTCGCTGGCAGTAACCAGCGTGCGTGTTGTTGAGGTTATCGCGGGCAAGACCGTGATCGGTATCGAAATCCCCAATGAACAGAAAGAACTGATCCAGTTGGGCCAGGTACTGTCTTCACCGGAATTTGATAATGCCAGGTCACCCATTAGCATTGCCCTGGGCCATGATATCGGTGGCAATCCGGTTGTCGTAGACCTGGCCAAAATGCCCCATTTGCTGGTGGCTGGTACCACCGGCTCAGGTAAGTCGGTTGGGGTGAATGCGATGATTCTCAGCATCCTGTTTAAATCCAGTCCCAAGGAAGTGCGTTTGCTGATGATCGATCCGAAGATGCTGGAGTTGTCGGTTTACGACGGCATTCCCCATTTGCTGACACCGGTCATCACGGATATGAAAGATGCGGCTAACGGCCTGCGCTGGTCGGTGGCGGAAATGGAGCGCCGTTATAAACTGATGTCGGCCATGGGGGTGCGTAACCTGGCTGGTTTCAACAAGAAAGTGGCCGATGCCATCGCCGCTGGTGAGCCAATCAAGGACCCGCTCTGGAAACCCGATCCACTCAGTGTAGTTGAGGTTGAAGACCAGGTGCCGGAAGATCTGGAAGAGCTGCCCCAGATTGTTGTTATTGTTGACGAGCTTGCCGACATGATGATGGTGGTAGGCAAGAAAGTGGAAGAACTTATTGCCCGTATTGCCCAGAAGGCCAGAGCCGCCGGCATTCATCTGATTCTGGCGACTCAGCGACCCTCGGTAGATGTACTGACCGGACTGATCAAGGCCAATATCCCTACACGACTTTCCTTTATGGTGCAGAGCAAGGTGGATTCGCGCACTATTCTCGGGGAAGGCGGAGCCGAGCAATTACTGGGTCATGGTGACATGTTGTTCCTGCCGCCAGGCGAGGGCATGCCTCTGCGTGTTCACGGTGCCTTTGTTTCCGATGAAGAGGTGCACAGTGTGGTGGCTGCCTGGAAGCAGCGTGGTGAGCCTCACTACATCGAAAGCATTACCTCTGACTCGTCTGGCGACGGCGTTCCCGGCCTGTCTTCAAATGGTGGCGATGGTGAGGGGAACTCTGAGGAGGATGATGCACTCTATGACGAAGCGGTTCGATTTGTTTGCGAGTCCCGCAAAGCGTCTATCTCGGCAGTGCAGCGCAAACTGCGCATCGGCTATAACCGGGCTGCACGGATGATTGAAGCCATGGAAATGGCCGGCGTCGTATCGGAAATGGGGAGCAATGGTAGCAGGGAGGTTATCGCTCCACCACCACCAAGAGATTGACAATATTATCAATTAGTTGAGAGCAGTAATTGAAGTAATTTATCTGCCTCCACAAGGCCTGTTCAAGCTTATGATGACCTTCGGGTATATGCGTACACTACTCATGCTGACAATATTTTGCCTGTCATCAGGGGGAGTTATGGCCCAGCAAGACGCCGCCAAGGCTGATCTTGATGCCGCCAATGCGCTGGCAGCGATCCTGCAGGAGACGCAGACCCTGCAGGCACAGGTCGAGGTGCTGACACTGGACCAGGATGGTCGTGAAATTCAGGAGTCTGTTGCCCGCCTGATTATGGAAAAGCCGAATAGGGTAAGCTGGGAAATTGTCTCTCCCTACCAGGAATTAATGCTTACTGACGGCACTCGCATCTGGCGTTATGAGCATGATCTGGAGCAGGTGAGTATCGATCCCTTCAATAACGATATCAGCCGCACCCCGGTACTGCTTCTCAATGGCGAAGCAGCGGCTATTGCAGATTCCTATAATATTGCCTCCGCGTCCATGGACTATGGCAGTGAGCAGCGCTTCATCCTGACCCCAAAAGCCTCTGACAGCCTGTTTGAACGCCTGAGCCTGTCCTTTGCCGGTATCACTCTCACTGAAATGCAGTTTGAA
>JAUHWU010000134.1 GCA_030427065.1 Gammaproteobacteria bacterium
CATTTTTTACTTTCATGATTTTATATCCTGTAAAAATTATTTTTTTAACCCAATCATATCGCGCAAGATATGTCTGAATGTTCTCTCACAAGTAGAAATGGCTACTCATTAGTAGTTATGTGAAGCGAGCAAGGCATATGTCTCACTATTGCTAGAAAATATTTAGAAATATCAGGTTCAGAGCAGAATTTTAGTACTGCCAATACATAAGCTGTATTAATGAAGTGTATGGAAGCAAACAATGTTGACTGCTTTCATTAGTATTTACATATTTTTAATTGAGACAACTCGTGACCTGACCTCAGTAAAGGAATTCAAACCACAACAAGGAGATAGTTATGAATTTCAAAATGATATCGCTCGGGTTAATCCTTTTCTTCACACTTCCTGCCATTAGCTTAGGTGCAGATGAGGATGATGGAAATGCAGGTGGAAATGCAGGTGGAAATGCAGGTGGAAATACAGATGGAATTAATGCATGGAAACTAAATTTTGGTATAGGAGTAGACTTTTATGATGAAGCCTACATTGATTCAGCGACGATACTGGGAGAAGATCGAATTGTCACAATAGAGAAAAGTTTTGACACAAGGCCTAGTGGATGGCTTTCCGTAAGCTGGAATGTTTTCGGGAGTGGTGCAGGAAGTAACTATAAAGCGTTAGCTTTAGCCGATGATGTTGCCAAGGTGAAATGGGGCTTTTTTGCTGGCGTTAAAGTATTGGGAACAGATAATACCAATTTCAGCGCCTTTGCATTGGGGCCTCAGGTAACTTTCGAAACCAGTACAGACAGGGATATCAGTATTGGGCTTGGATGGGTAACTCACACCAACAAAAGGCTGGCCAATGGAATTACGGTAGGTGAATCCTTGCCAGAACGATTCGATAGCGTCAAATACGAAGAATTCTCCGAGAATAACTTTATGTTGATGTTCTCGATTGGTATCTGATGATTGCGCGGGGCAGACCGTGATTAAAATATATCACGATAAAACCTGGTTAAACGTGGTCTGTCCCTAACTCATTGTCTCTAACTCATTAGAGACAATGCAAAAGCAAAGCACAATGAAATGCTACCTCCCGGGTAGACCACGAAGTGGTAACAGAATATTTTCGCCTAAACAATCATGCAACAGGAATAATGGAACAAGTGATAGAGGGTAGCGCCTCCTGATCGCAATAGGCATTTTCAGGATCAGTTTGCCGGTCGAGTAAAATATTGAATTGCCTGGCTGGCAAAAACGAGGCTCTGTTTTTTTTTCAGGGATGGTTTTTGTTGTTATATTACCTAAACTGAAAAAAATAATAACAAAGCCAGTTGGTCTTATGAGTTTCACTTTAATCAGATTTTGTAAAATAGTGGCATTGCCAGTAGTAGCTTCTTCGGCCTTAAGTCTGGTTTCATTTCCGCTATTATCCCAGCCAGCCACAGGGCGTGGAGCCCCTGATCCCTTGCATGTCGGGGTGATTGTCGGCTCGGAGGGGAAGGGGATGTATCCAGGTGCTGGTATTCCTGAAGACAATACCCCGATATTTTCGGCAAGAGATGGTGATACGCCGAAGGGGATTGAGCCTTTGTCTGTTGATATTTTCAATACGGCAGATTTTTATCTGGATACGGATTCCTGGATGGACCCGCGCTACTATCGCTGTAACTCGCCGGTTGGGCTTGAACAAATTTGGGGTGCCTATGAGGTGCCGCTTATTGGTGATAATCCCCCTGAAACGGCTGCCTGGGGCTATTGTGATCGGGATTATCCACGCCAGGAAATTGTCAGCCCTTACCCATTCAGGACCGCAGCAGCCCATTTTAGGGGCTTGATGGAGCAAGCCGTTTCAGCTGGAGGGCCTACCAACTATAGCCAGGCAAACTTGCCTGACTGGAATGGCCGCTATCAGCGTGGACGTCAAAAAACAGACACCTGGTTCCATGGCGCCATCCTGCAGATCCCCACGTATCTTTCATTGCTGACACCGGATTATCAACGCCGCTTTGTGCAACAGATGTATCACTACACGGGCAGCAGTGCGCCGCAATGGCCAGGGTCCTATTGTTGGCCGGAGGGCTTTATGCGTCGACTGGCCCAGTACGGCGGCGCTACGGTCAATATTGTCATGACGCCGGATCTGATTCTTGATATGAGAAATGCTGCAAAAACCTTGATCACCCAGATTCATATCGGCCGGGAATTTAACCAAAGCGGTGTGGTGCCACGTCTGGGACCTGATGTGCCAGAGTGGCTTGGTGAAACCATTGGTTTTTGGGACGGTGAAGCATTAATTACCTGGACCTCAAATGTTCAGGGCTGGATGTCCCATGGCGCTTTTGAGTACAGTAATAAATTTCAGTCTATTGAAATTTATACTGCGGTCAAAAACTCCGCAGGCGTTCAAACTGGCCTGAAACATGAAGTCATCCTTTATGATGAGGAAGCTTTTGTTGATCCGTTGAGAATAGTCCACAGGCTTGAAAAACTTTCGGCACTGAATGAAGCAGAACCATTCCGGATAATGGAATGTGTTCCGGCTATTTTTCCCGAGAATGGTCAGGCCAGTCCAAAGGTGCCCGGCACCAGGCTGGACTATATTATGCCGGACATTCCCGGTCGTCCCTGGGCCGATATCTGGGAGCGTTTTCACGAAGAAGGCCTGCAGCGACCCCCGGAAGAAGATTACTTCAGCTTTGAATAATTTCCGAACAGGGTGTAAAAGAGCCGGAGTATATTTTTAGATCAATAAAAAGAATAATACCTGGGTTTATAAAGTAACCCGGATTTTCTATCTAGAGGCACACCATGATTTTTTTCTACGCACCCAAAGCCTGTTCGTTTGCATCCCATCTTGCCCTGGAGCACGTGGGGGCGGAATTTGAAGCTCATCGTCTGGATTTTTCCAAAAACCAGCAGCGTGATGATGAATACCTGTCAATGAATCCCAAAGGGCGGGTACCTGCGTTGATGACTGACCAGGGGCTGTTAACTGAAAACATAGCTATCCTGGCCTATATTGCCCAAAGCTTCCCGGAAGCCAATCTGGCTCCGGTTAATGATCCTTTTCAGTTTGCCCGGGTGCAGGCCTTTAACAGCTACTTGTCCTCGACGGTGCATGTAGCCCATGCCCATAACTATCGAGGCTATCGCTGGGTTGATGCCGATGATCCCCACTCCATTGAAGCCATGAAGGCGAAAGTGCCAGACTCTATGAGAGAGTGTTTTGAATTAATGGAAAATACCATGATAGAAGGTCCCTGGGTGATGGGGGATAACTATACGATTTGTGATATGTATTTATTTACCATTTGCCAATGGCTGGAAGGGGACGGGGTCGATATAAATCTGTTTCCCAAAGTCGCGAATATTTTTCAGTTAATGAATGAAGATGAGGTAGTGAAACGGGTTAAAGCGAAGGAGCTTGCCTGAATCAAGGTGAGCCTGATCAAAAAGGGACGGTGGCCCTTGTTACTGTCTCTGACACACTCAGCCTCGGCGACTCTTCAGGCATTTGGAAATTACACTTGAATCAGGATATTGATCACCGCAAACAATGGCCGGATGAACTTCAGGTCTTATTGAAAAAATTTCCGCGTAATAGCTGGAAACACCAAACTGCTTCACTGTCCCAGTTCTGGCTCGATAAGCACAACGAGTTTCGACATCAAAGTAGGCAATTGATTGCCTTCACGCACAATTATCGTGAAGAGAAAATACAGGGTCAGGAACTTGTCAAACGCCTGGGTCCCTCTCTGCAGATATTTCTGTCCCATTTGAACGGGCATCATGCCATCGAGGATGATCATTATTTTCCAAGATTCAGGAGTGCCGACAAACGTCTGGCCCCGGGCTTTGATGTGCTGGAAGACGATCACTATTTGTTACATGAAGGCATGAATGAGCTTGCTGAAAAATTCAATGCTTTGGCAGGCAGCGTTCGCTCTTCCAAAAAAACCAGTGTCCATAAGCGCGCCGCCGATAGCTATATGACCAGCGCTGATTTGTTTTTCAAGCGCATGCTGCAGCATCTGGCAGACGAAGAAGACCTGATCATCCCGCTGATGCTGGAACAGGGGCAGTAATTTATAGCGAATTAAAGTGGACAATTAAAGGGGACGGAGGGATTTATTTTTAATCCCTCCGTCCCCTTTTTCCTTTTTTTGAGGTAACTTGTCATCTCTGTTTTGGGGGATACCGGGGGGGTAAGATGAACTCTACGAAAACATTGTCACATACGCAGCTTAACCGACGCCGCTTTATTAAGGCCGGTGCGATGACCACAGCAGGATTGTCCATGGGTGGACTTGTCTTGCCGGGTCTGGCACAGGATACCTATCTGACTACCATTGGCGGGATCGCGGCAACGCGCTACGGCAAGGTACGGGGCTTGCTGAAGGAAGGCGTACATCAGTTCTGGGGGGTGCCTTATGCGGCATCAACGGCCGGAACCAACCGCTTTATGGCGCCAAAGCCACCGGCTGCCTGGTCGGGGGTTAAAGATCATTTCCAGATTGGTCTGAATGCACTGATACAACCCGGTGGTGAAGAACCGGCGCCAGTAGTGACGGCAGTCAACCGACTCTCTCCACAAGGGGAGGATTGTCTCAATGTGAATGTCTTTACGCCGGGCCTGGACAATGCCGCGCGTCCGGTCATGGTATGGATGCATGGTGGCGGCTTCTCGGCCGGAGCAGGTAATTACCTGCTCTATGACGGTACCAACCTGGCGAAAAAAGAAGATGTGGTGGTGGTTTCAATAAACCATCGTCTGAATATTTTCGGCTTTTTGCATCTGGCAGACATCGGTGGCGAGAAATGGGCGCAATCTACCAATGTAGGTGTGCAGGATCTGGTCGCTACCCTGCAGTGGATTAAAGACAATATTGAAAATTTCGGTGGCGATCCTGATCGGGTCACGATCTTCGGGCAGTCTGGTGGGGGCGGTAAAACCACCACAGTGATGGCGATGCCGTCAGCCGAGGGACTGTTTCATCGCTCCATCGCACAAAGTGGCTGGGCTTTCAGAGGTGTGAGCGCTGATGATGCCAGTGAAGCCGCCGAACGTTTTCTTGGCAAGCTGGGGCTGCGCAACAACCAGCTCGACCGCCTGCAAACCATGAACTACAAACAAATTCAGGATGCCTATTACAGTGAGCCAACCATTGCCGGGCTGGGCACGGGGCCGGTGATTGACGGCAAGATTATTCCGCGTCATCAATGGGATCCGACGGCGCCTTCGTACTCCGCCAATGTGCCATTGCTGATGGGGTCCACGGAAACCGAAAACGGCTGGCTGGGGCCACCACCCTATGAGCTTTCCGATGCCGATACGCTCGAGCGTTTTACTACCCGCCTGGCGCATAATAATACTGCCCAGGGGCGTCAGTTGCTGGATATGTACAAGCGGATTCATCCCGATATGCGCAATCAGATGCTGTGGTTGACTGCGGAGTCTGACAACACCCGACGCTGGGCTGCCCAGCAACTGGGGCGACTCAAATATGAGCAGGGCACAGCGGAAAGCTATCTGTACTTCTTCGACTTCCATTCTCCCGTGCACAATAACCGCATGGGCTCTTACCATACGCTGGATATTCCGTTTGTGTTTTACAACATGGACCTGGGGGCTTCAATGACAGGGTCGTCGCAGGCACGTTACAAGCTTGGTCATGTAATGAGCGCCGCCTGGGCGGCGTTTGCAAGAAACGGCAATCCCAATCATGCAGATATGCCCAACTGGCCGGCGTTTAATCCCGGACAATATCCGACCATGATGTTCGGTGATAGCGTGCGGATGGAGAATGATCCCAATCGGGAGACACGTTTGGCTCTGGATAAACTCAGACAGACCTGAGATAAAAAAAGGGGACGGAGGGATTATTTTTTAATCCCTCCGTCCCCTTTATTCGCCCTTTATTCGACCCGATCAAAGACCCAGCGTCCTGACACCTGCACTTCCTGAACGGAACTGGCCAAGCCGCCGCCCTCGTTATTGAATACATAGGGCTGGCTCCAGGTGCAACTGGCGCAGATAAAAGAGTTCTCCGATTGTGGAATGAGCTCTTCTTTCCCTTCGCCATTCCTGCTGAGATACAGGGCGCCGTCATCCAGCGTGACCACCACTGTGGTCAGGTACTCAAGCCAGATACCTTCATAGGTGCCGACATAGCGGGCGAGGGTATCTGCGTCGAGTTCAACGGCTGATGCTCTGGCATCGGAGAGCTTGTCACCTACCCAGTGCTTGACGCCACCTTCCGTGGCCTCGTTGCAAACGATTTCCAGAATCACATCGTCTGCTGCGTATACCATCTGCGCCACGGTATGCAGTGGTTCCTCGAATGTGCCGGGATCATCAAACACGATGTCCACTTCCATATGCCCGAAATCCATACGCCGGTAGCGTTCCGTGATACGAAGCTGCTCCGTGTGTTCAAGACCCCACGCATGCATCCAGGTTTTGTCGTTATAACCATTACTTTCCACCACCAGCGTATCGCCTTCCCAGTGGCCGACTGAATAGCCCATCCAGATAGGCAGTGGATCCTCTTCAAGTTGTCGACCATCGGTGAATATCTGGCGTGAACTCATGTCGGCATAAATCATGGCGATGACCGAAGGACTCTGGACTATTTGCCTGAGACTGCCACCGCCGGAAGGGCCGCCGGTAATAAAGGCGGGGCCGCCTGGCATGCACTGCATTTGCGGGCCATCGCGATAGTAGTTGCGCTCGTGAGCAGCCATGCTTTCACGTGCCCAGGGTTGTGCTTTGGAATCATCATCCAGGTCACCTGTAACTGAAGTTACACGCCACAGGCCGGTTAGTTCAGGACGACCATCAGCGGTGCGTGGCAGCGGGGCAAACAGGTCTGGTGTACCATCGGCGGCACGTGGAATGCCGGGTGTTGGTAGCCCAAGCCACTGGGCAGCAAGAGGGGCGGCCAGAAAGGTAGAAAATATCAGCAGTGCAAACGCGGAAAGTTGTCGTTTCATGAGTGCTTCCTTAATGATTGGGGCAGGTATTGATGGCTATAGTGGTGTTCGACTGCGGTCCCTGCCTTCTCTGCCACTGCGGGCAACACTCTCCCACAGCAGTTCGCCACTGTTTGTAATAGTGACTGAGGCTGCGTTGGCAGTGCTGGTACCGTTTCTTGCGGCATAACCCTGCACACTTAATACATCGCCCAGCTGTACTCTGTCTCGTCCCCAGCCCAGGCGCAGCAAATCGTTAATACCGACAAGCTCCACAGCCCATTCCTGAACATTGTTTTCGTCGTCTTTCACTTCTATAAAGAGCCAGGCATGGGGGTTGGTCCATTCCATTTTCGTCACAGGTCCAGTCAATGAGACAGGTTTATTGATGTCAAACTCGGAAGCGAAGGCGTGATGTGGCGTCGCTGGAGATGCCGCCAGTAAACAGGCCATAGCCATGCCTGTCAGGAACAATGATTTCATAGTAGGATCCCCCTTTGGATGGTCTAAGAGCATAATCGTAAGACCCTGGCTAGTCCAGTGTCATATCAAAAGGGGTAGAGCTATTTGTTTATTAATCAGATAGTTTTATTTTAAGCGCCGGCCCATCAAAGTTGACACCAGTCCAACCATAGCGCATAAAATTACGAATATTGCCATGATCTGATGCGTCAGGATTTTGTAGTACATCCTTTCTGTAATAATCACCAAAGCAGTTTAATGTTTGTTCCTTATCCAGCTTTTGTAATTGTGCAAAGGCAAATATTTTGCACGAACCTTCATTGCTGCCCGCCTCATTGATTACAGCACCGTCATCTTCGCCATTGGTAAAGCGCGTCGGGGTGTAATTATAGTTAGCATGTATTACGTCGATCACCTGACTAAACGTAACGCTTTCGGGTGCGTTCGCAATCTGGGTTAATAAGGGGTCCAGTTTGTTTTCTGTGCTTGGTGAATCAGACATTCTTTTTCTCTTGCTGTTTAACTTTCATGCGTACAAAGGTTCTTGCGTGCTATGGCAGGACATCTGTCCTTACTGATCATCGTCGATTCCGGTGGTGTATTCATAGGCCAGTTCCTTGCACTGATCAATGGCAAAAGACGCTTCGGCCAACAACACAGTATCGGAACCAATGTATTGATCGTTGAAATAAATACTGTCTTTCGCAACATAGTCCCTTTTCAGTGCCAGTCTGTTCTGGCGGTCAGTTTCCAGAGTGAAGCGTTCCACCACGTGCAAGGCCTCGCTG
>JAUHWU010000011.1 GCA_030427065.1 Gammaproteobacteria bacterium
GTTTTATGTTCAGAAAATGAGTCTGTAGAGCGCGCGATATAAAAGGTTGTTGGTCTCTTTCGAGCCCTTGTTGTAGGTGCCCCAAATGATTAAAACAATTGTTCTTGGACTTGTTCTGGGTACCACGCTTGGTGTTGCCCTGGCGACAGAGTTGTTCTTGCGTGTCGGCATGCAACCCCATACTTTCCTTTTGCTGCTGTCAGGACTGTTTATTGCAATGCTTCTGGTACATCGGGGAGTTGCAGTGCTTGCCGCGGTAATCGTACTGACCTTGTCCGTACTGCAGTCTGACCAGTTTTTTATTACTCATGGATTTGACCGGGACCTGTTGATGGTTGCGCTGCTTCTTGTGGTTGTTTATCCCATCGTGGACAAGGTAATGCATTCCTGACGCCTGTTGTTCCGCAACGTGCATTGGGGTGAGGGTTGCTTAAAGCCGGGATGCTGCGTTGCACAAAGAAACCGCATGGTGGCTTATCTTGATATTTTCAAAAAACACCCTCCTCAACGTTAAAAATTCAGACAAATTTATGGTAAACAAAAAGTAACGATTAACACTGTTTTTATCGGTATTTTTCATTTCACATATTTTTATAATCAAAAAAAGCCTGAAAATTATGCACAAAAAAACTTGCTGCCTGACTAAGCCTTTAAAAATAGGGGTTTTATGAAGGTATTGTTAAAGAAATCTGTAACGTATTGATATATATGGATAAATAATTGATTAAAATTTAAACAATTTGTAAGCAAACACCAAATTGCGGGCAATGTACTAGTGTCACCATAGCTTATCCATAGACTTATCCACAGAATCTGTGGAAAAAACAGTCCCGCTCATCTTAAAATCCGTTATTCACTGGCTGTATCCCTGATTTCACTTGTGATGATATAATTTTGCGAATCCGGTAATGTTTTTCCGGACCCCTATCAGAGAGTATTAATGATCGAAATTGATGAAAACATCCCTTTCCTCTGGCGCCTGAGGGCACAGGAAGATGGCGATGGATTTTGCATTGTTTCCATGGTCGTGCCATTTAATGCCGGCGACAGGAACCTGGAACATACCATTGAGACAGATATAGTCAGTCTTACTGCCGATTACAGCGGTGAAGAGGAAGATGAAATCCTCGAGTGGAACGAGGATGACATTAGCCTGTTTCTTAAACTGATTGCCAGCAGCCAGTTTGGGCAACCGCTTGCCACCGGTGGCACCATCAAGGTAGATCTGAATGATCCGGATACCATTGAAATAGTAAATATTGTCGCTGCAGCAGGCTTCGGTCTGGCTCAGACAGGGGATAATTACCTGGTTGATTCTGATTATTCACAAATCAGTTTCAGCTGTGAGATAGGATCACAAATTTCTCTCAATACCGTTACCGGATACAAACGTGGTGTCGTCGTTGATATGGATGACGATCATGTGGTGTGTGTGATGCAGGAGAGAATTGAGCAGGTAACAGCCCAGCAGGACGATGAAATTCTGCCTCATGACGTGTTGCTGGTAAAACGTCATCAGGTGCTTGATCCTTTATATACCCGCGATGAACCTTATAAGTCGGATGTTCTGCATTAGCGTTTCTCCCGTCGATTTTTCATTCGCCCTTCATTTTCTCGAACTTTAACAAAACAGTAGCCAACTATGAGCAAGTTTGAAGCGGACGTTTCCAAACGCCGTACTTTTGCCATTATTTCTCACCCCGATGCCGGTAAAACCACTATTACTGAAAAGTTATTGCTGTGGGGAAAGCTTATTCAGAAAGCCGGTACGGTGAAAGGCAGAAAGTCTGACCGCATGGCCACATCTGACTGGATGACAATGGAGCAGGAGAGGGGAATTTCTGTCACCTCTTCGGTGATGCAATTTCCCTATCATGATCGAGTGGTCAATCTGCTCGATACGCCAGGTCATGAAGACTTTTCCGAGGATACCTATCGTACCCTGACTGCGGTGGATTCAGTATTGATGGTTATCGATGGAGCCAAAGGGGTAGAGGCACGCACTATAAAGCTTATGGAAGTTTGCCGGCTGCGAGACACACCAATTCTGACCTTTATCAACAAGATGGATCGGGATATTCGCGATCCCATTGATTTGCTGGATGAAGTGGAGAATATTCTGAAGATTGAATGTGCTCCGATTTACTGGCCTTTGGGTATGGGCAAGGAATTCAAGGGAATTTATAACCTGTTCACCGACACTATTTACGTTTATGACCATAGCCATGCTGATGAGGTGAACGAAGTTATGAGCATTGAGGGACTTGGTAGTGATGAGGCAGCAAAGTTGCTGGGCAGTTATGTAGACGATTTCCGGGAAGAAATTGAACTGGTGCGGGGTGCAAGCCACGAATTTAATCTGCAGGCCTATCTGGAAGGCAGGCAGACTCCCGTCTTTTTCGGAACAGCACTGGGAAATTTTGGTGTCGAGCAGATGCTCAATGATTTTGTTGAATGGGCACCGTCACCTCAGAACAGGGAGGCCGCCAGTCGTGAAGTGGATGCAAACGAAAAAGAATTTTCCGGATTTATATTCAAGATCCAGGCCAACATGGATCCGCGTCATCGTGACCGCATTGCCTTTATGCGAATTTGTTCCGGCGCCTATGAACAGGGCATGAAAATGAAGCATGTGCGAACTGGCAAAGAAATTCGAATCAGTGACGCTGTGACTTTCCTGGCCGGAGAAAGAGAGCAGGCTGAGTATGCCGTTTCCGGTGATATTGTGGGTTTACATAATCATGGCACCATTCAGATCGGTGATACTTTTACTACAGGTGAGGATCTGCAATATACGGGTATTCCGCACTTTGCTCCCGAACTTTTCAAGCGCATTCGCCTGAAGGACCCGTTGAAACTGAAACAGCTGTTAAAAGGCTTGCGTCAGTTGTCCGAAGAAGGATCGACTCAGGTATTTATGCCATTGAATAATAACGACCTGATCGTGGGGGCGGTAGGGGTACTGCAGTTTGAAGTGGTGGCCTATCGTCTTAAGGATGAATACAAGGTGGATTGTGTCTATGAGCCGGTCAATGTACACACCGCACGCTGGGTTTACTCCGGGAATAGTACGAAGCTTGAAGAATTCAGACGCAAGGCCGGTGATAACCTGGCAATGGATGGTGGAGATTATCTGACTTACCTTGCCCCTACGCGTGTAAATCTGGAACTGACCCGGGAAAGATGGCCGGATATTGAGTTCAAGGCGACCAGGGAACATTAACGCCCCGGCTTCACAAGGGTTATTTCTTTCCCACAAACACCCGGTAGGCGATGGGAAAAAGAATCATCAGGATTACGACAACAATCAGCGCGTCGCGATCAATGTAATATTGCGCGAGAAAGTCGTCGGGCAGATTTATCGCCAGGCTTAAAAGTGCAATGATAATAATCAGGGCAATGCCACGAAAAGCGACCATCACGGTAATTCCTTTCAACGCCAAAACTTTCCAGCAGACTGGCACTGAGTGTAACGCCGGCAGTCATGAAAACCACGAGAGCCAATAACAGGATCTTCATAACGCCATATCCAGTGTAAAAGGTCAAGCAAGAAACATTGCTCTGCCTGTATCCGGGGCCTGAACTTTTTCACCCAAACCTCATACAGATTTTCAGGTCAGCTCAGTACAAACTGATCAGATAAATTTCTCTTCGTCTTCGCCGTCATCATGGTTGACCAGGGACAGTCCCCCGGTACGATCTTCCTCATCATGTTGCCCAACCTCACTTTCAGCCAGAGACACTTTGAGGCGAAGGTTGTTGGCAGAGTCTGCATTTTTCAATGCTTCCTCAAGGGTAATTCTTCCTTCCCGATACAAATGAAAAAGCGCTGAGTCAAAGGTTCGCATTCCCTGCTGCTCGGATTTTTCCATGACTTCCTTGATATCCTCGATCTTGCCATTTTTGATCAGGTCCTGAACACGGGGTGTTCCCAGCAGAATTTCAATGGCAGCCGCCCGTTTGCCATCCACGGTAGGGATTAGACGCTGGGAGACAAAGCCGCGTAGATTCAGTGACAAATCCAGGTACAACTGCTTGTGTCTTTCTTCAGGAAAGAAGTTAATGATTCGATCCAGAGCCTGATTGGCATTGTTGGCATGGAGCGTGGAAAGACACAGGTGGCCGGTTTCCGCAAAAGCCAGTGCATGCTCCATGGTTTCCTGGGTTCTGATTTCGCCGATCAAAATTACATCAGGAGCCTGACGCAGGGTGTTCTTTAGTGCTTCTTCGTAAGAAACGGTGTCCACGCCAACTTCACGCTGGTTGATAATGGATTTCTTGTGCTGATGGACAAACTCCACCGGATCCTCAATGGTAATGATATGACCATCAGAGTTGGTATTACGATAATCGATCAGTGATGCCAGTGAGGTGGATTTACCGGAACCGGTACCGCCGACAAAAAGTACCAGGCCATTTTTGTGCATCATTAGCTTGGTCAGGGTTTCCGGCAGGCCCAGATCCTTGAAGTTGGGGATTTCAGTCTTGATATTACGGGCAACAATACCGACTTCATTACGTTGCTGGAAAATGTTTACACGAAAACGACCAATGCCTTCTTCAAAAAGCGCAAGGTTCATTTCCGGACTATGCTCAAATTCCTGAATCTGCTCATCGCTCATGATCGAGTAGGCTATTTTTTTGGTATAACCAGGCGGTAGCGATTTCGCAGTCATTGGCATCAGCTTTCCGAATGCCTTCATGCTGGGAGGCGCCCCGGTAGTCAGGAAAAGGTCTGAACCATCTTTTTCAATCATTACCTTGAGCAGGTCTTTTAATTCCATAACGACAACCCCTCAGATCAGTGTTTGTGAACTTGCTTGGTTAATGTTTATTAGAAACGTTTTTCAGTGTACCACTTTACCTCAACTGCGGAATCATGAACCATGTCCTGCACACCCAAGGTCAGCACAAACAGGGCCATTCGAATCAATACGCCATTATCCGTCTGACGGAAAATAGCGAGGCTGGGATGCTGATTCAGGTCTATATCCAGTTCATTGGCTTCAGCACGGGAGTCACGTGGTAAGGGGTGCATGATGACTGTATTGGGTTTGCAGTGACTGGTGTAGATGGCCTGATTGAGACGAAAGCGACCCCGGTAAATATCTGCTTCCTTGCGGTCTTCGAAACGCTCTTCCTGGATACGGGTGAGGTAAACTGTGTCGTTATCCTTCAGGCCGCTTTCCATGTCATCAGTTTCTATGACGGTGTTACCTCGCTGACGGATTATTTCTACAATTTCTTCCGGCATTTTCAGCTCGGCCGGTGAAATCAGGGTAAAGGTAATATTGTCATACAGGTTTAACAGCTTGGACAAGGAATGCACGGTTCGACCATATTTCAGATCACCGACCATGGCAATGCGGATGCCATTGAGTTCATCTGCGATGCGCAGTTCTTTCTTTATGGTATACAGGTCAAGCAAGGCCTGGGAGGGATGCTCTGAAGGCCCGTCACCGGCATTGATTACCGGGACACGACTGGCACGGGAAAACTCATCTACCGAGCCGGCAACCGGGTGACGCATGGCAATGACGTCACTGTAGCCGCTTATCACGCGTGCGGTGTCATACAGGGACTCGCCCTTGGTGATGGCAGATGCCTTGATATCAGTGGTTTCGCGAACCTGACCACCCAGCAGATTGAAGGCACAGCCGAAACTGACCCGGGTGCGTGTGCTGGGCTCGAAAAAAAGATTGCCGAGAATTGCGCCATCGAGCACCCGAGTGTGCATTTTGCGCTGTGCGTAAGGTTCCATCTCATCTGCCACACGAAACAATTCTTTAACATCATTTTTATCAAATTGACTGATGGAAAGTATGTGTGAGCCGAGAAAATTCATAGCAGGGATTATATGACTAAATTTGGCACAAGTCTCAAGTTACAAGGGGTTTAGATTCACCTTTTGTGATGTATTGAGGGGGGGGGTGGGCACGGGGCTGCCAGTGCAGTATCCGGCATGATGACTGCCAATACCCGCCATGAGGTGGCCTTTAGCCCTCGATGTTTTGTACTAAAGTAGAAGACAAAAACTCTTCCAATGCTGCGATTTCAGAGAACAGGCAACGAAAGCCGATGTAGCCATCAGGTCGAATTAAATACATTATTGCTGTCTGGTCAATTTCATAAGTGGCCTGGAAAGCTGCTGAGACCCCCAACTTATAACATTGGAGGGATTCAGCATAGGATTTTGCCAGGTCTTCACCTTTGCCGGCTATTTCCAGGTCTGTACCGGAGAGAAGCAGGGTATATTTTGTATTTCCGATAATACTGAATAATGAATGACCAGTTTCGAGGTCAACATCCGGTGCACGATCACCAATGGTGGGCCCTGGCAAGGGAGTCAGGTCTGGATATTGCTCAATATAGTCCTTGTAGGTATAGGATATACCGGAGCAACAGCCAACCACTTTTTTCAGAAACTTCGCATCTTCCATTTGCCCGCCACGTTCACTGATATCTTTGCCGTGACCCATAAATATCTCATGCAAAGAAGAAGCTGCCCATATAACCTGCTCGGCTATGGGTCTGCGCTCTGCTTCATAAGTATCGAGCAATGCAGCCCTGGCCCGCCCTGATTCCACCAGGCCCAGTTTCCAGCCCAGATTCCAGGCATCCTGAATGCAGCAATTCATGCCCTGACCGCCGGTTGTGGAATGCACATGAGCAGAATCACCGACCAGGAAGATTTGCTGGTTTCGATAAGCTTTTGCCAGACGTACCCAGCTTTCCCATTGTGAATGCCAGATTCTTTCGCCCATGCTGACACCATCAAAATGCTGGTCCATGAGTTTTTGAATATTTTCTTCAGGTGTAGCATCCGGATCTGTTGATTCGCCTCTGTCACTGACCAGTAAACGGTAAAAATCTCCAGGCAATTTGGCCACCATCATGAAATGATCTGTCCCCGCACAGTAGTGAATATGTTCATTACTGTCCGGAAAATTATTCAGGCGAATATCAAGATTCTGCAGTACAGTACCCTGATAATTACTTTCATCCTGTTCCACTTCCAGGCAGCGACGCACCTGGGAATTGATGCCATCACAGGCAATAACATATTTTGATCGAATAATTTCTTCTGCGCCGGTTTCAGTATTGCGTACCACTGAAATAACACCCCTGGTGTCTTGCTCAACACTGATGAGCTGCATTCCCCATTCAGCGTTTCGATTAAAATGCTGATGCCAGTATTCCCGCAGCGCTTGTTCTGTTTCGTCTTGCCGATGCACCAGCAGATAGGGGTAACGACAATCTGTGGTGGTAAAATCAATGCCCATTTTCACAACATTACGTTTACCCTCGTTGACATAGTGCAGGTCATAACCCTTGTTTTTTATGCCCCGTTGTAAAAAATTTTGGGCCAGTTTTTGATCCATTAGTTCAAATATTTCCAGCATTCTGGAATGTACGGTGATTGCACGTGAAGCCAGAGATGGGGCAGCCAGGCGATCAATAGTTCGAAAGGGAACACCATAGCGAGATAATTGCAGGGATAACATGGTGCCAGAGGCTCCTGCTCCAACAACAAGGATGGATATTTCAGATTTTTTTGTCATTTTATATATGAAACCCGGCGTTTAATTGGTAATGAGAATATATGCTGCCTTGAGATTTTTATGTGCATTATGCCAAAACTTAAGGCTTCTCATCAATAAATGAATATATGACTCAGGGAATAAATTGTCATATTCTTGCATTACAAAGTAATCAATATTGTTAATACTTGTTTGTACTACTATACAGTAAGGAGTGAGTCTGTGGGGGCTAAAAAAAAACATGGGAGTAAAATGCTGCGCCGAGATGTTCTTGGCAGCTTGTGCGTGACGGGGTTGGCTATTCCTTTGGGCAGTACCGCACAGATTCCTGATGAAGCCAGCCTTATACCACCCAAAGAAAATGATGTTCTGGTATATAGCTTTGGCGAGGATTCGGGCAAGGTTATTCGCATAGATGAGCTGGCAGTGGATACCAAACAAATTTTTGCCTGGGCCATGGATCCTCTCTCCGGCAAGGTACGTAATGGCACCCGCCTGAATCAGGTGCTTCTTATCCGGGTGGATGTTTCCCGCATGAGCGAAGCAACAGCAAGCAAGAGTATTAATGGATTGGTTGCATATTCCGGCGTTTGCAGCCACACCGGCTGTGATGTGACAGACTGGAATAGCGAATTTCTGCGCTTTCAGTGTCCCTGTCACGAGTCCCAGTTTGACCCGGCAGATGGTGCGCGTGTTGTGGGAGGCCCGGCACCATGGCAACTGGCAGCTTTGCCATTGAAAGAGATTGAAGGCAATGTCGGGGTCGCTGGTGAATTTGAGGGCAGGGTAGGATTTCAGCAACCTGGTTTGTCACCTTTTGGAATATAAAAAGATAATCTGGAAGATAAAGCGGCATTAGAGAATTCATTAATAAAGGGGATGGCACATGAAAACAATATTTAGCTCTGCGGGACTTCTAGTCTTACCTTTTCTGCTAGCCGGCTGTGAAAGTGCCCTGGTTGAGAATGTTGCAGGGGACACTAGCAATATGAGCCAGGACTATATGACGGTCACTGACGCCCGTTTGCAGAATCCGGAAGCAGAAAACTGGTTAATGTTTCGCCGCACTTACGATGGTTGGGGTTATTCGCCGTTGGATGATATCGATGCCGACAATGTCAGCGACCTTAAGCCCGTCTGGTCTCTCTCAACAGGCCTTACAGAGGGTCATCAGTCTCCTCCCATCGTCAATAACGGCGTTATGTACATCACCACGCCACTTAATCATGTGCTGGCTATTGATGCTGCCAGTGGTGATGGACTATGGGAATACAGTCGCCAAATGCCTTTCGATATCAGTCTGATTCACCCGACTAACCGGGGTGTCGCCTTGTATGGGGACAAGCTTTACATGGCGACTTCCGACGCCAGTGTGGTGGCACTGGATGCGATGACCGGAGAAGTAGTCTGGGAAAAAGCAGTAGCGAATTATCGCAACGGCTACTATATGACTTTGGCACCACTGGCAGCCCATGGAAAAATTATGGTGGGTGTTTCCGGTGGTGAGAGAGGAATTCGCGGCTTTATTACAGCTCTGGATGCTGAAAGTGGCGCTGAACTGTGGAAAACCTACACCATTCCCGGTCCTGGTGAGATGGGCCATGACACCTGGCCAGAAGATGCCTGGCAGACTGGTGGAGGCTCCGTCTGGGTAACAGGTAATTATGACCCGGAAATGAATCTGACTTTCTGGGGTATCGGTAACGCCGGTCCCTGGGCAGGTGAAGCGCGACCTGGAGACAACCTGTTTGCCAACTCTGTAATTGCTCTGGATCTGGATAACGGCGAGCTGAAAGGTTATCACCAGTATCACTGGAATGGTTCCTGGGACTGGGATGAAGTCTCGACACCACTTTTGATGGACGTGGAAAGGGATGGGCGCACCTTCAAAGGCCTAGTGCACCCGGGACGTAATGGTTTCCTTTGGGTACTGGAGAGAACGCAGGATAGTATTAATTTTGTCGATGCCGAGCCTTTTGTTTATCAGAATGTATTCACTTCACTTGATTCGGAAACTGGCAGACCTGCCTATGACGAATCTCATAAACCGGGCTTGGGAAAGAACGCGTCCTATTGTCCATCACTTTCAGGTGGCAAGAACTGGGTGCCAGCTGCTTACAGTCCACAAACCGGACTGCTGTATATTCCTGCCAATGACAACTACTGTTCTTCGTGGGAAGGCGTGGAGGCTGAATATCGTCCTGGTCAGGGATTTACCGGCATTACTAATATGAGTGCGAGTATTGTCGAAGGGGCTGACCATATTGGCGAAATCCAGGCCTGGAATGTGAATACCGGAGAAGAAGTCTGGACCCGGGAATTTGAATTGGCCAATTGGGGGCCGATTCTGGCGACAGGCGGTAACCTGATATTCAGTGGTGGAACAGCGGATCGCTATTTCCGCGCCCATAACGCCAGCACCGGTGAATTACTCTGGGAACAGCGTTTGAACTCAGGTATTACCGGTGTACCCACAACCTTTGCCGTGGATGGAAAACAGTATATTGCCGTGCAGTCAGGCTGGGGTATTGATGCTGCTGGAATGCAAAGACGTCTGGATGCTCTCCAGGGCAGGACCACCATTGTGCCTCAAGGGGGAGTGCTTTGGGTGTTTGCCCTTGGGGAATAGTCAGCAGGGATTGGATAAAGGATAAAGGATAAAGGATAAAGGATAAAGGTGGGCGGTGCAGGGAGGCGGCAGGGAAAAAGACTTGTAGGTCGGATAAGCGAAGCGCCATCCGACAAAATACTATTGCGTAAATACCTTCAGGTAAAAACTCACCCTGGTTGCAAAACGTAACATGTAAGATACTTTCCAGGATAAACAGGTCGGATAAGGACCGTGGGGACGCATCCCACGAGGCGATCTTTGATCGCCTTTTTTGAGACTTGAGGCTTGAGACTTTCTTAATGGGTAAACGAATAGATCACGGCATTGGTGCCGAGTCGGAACGCATCGGTTGAGGGGAGCAGGGGCATGGAGCCGTTTTCATACCAGTCCCAGAAATTGGCCAGATCGTTATTATGGCCGGCGAGGATGCCAAGCCGGCCGTGCTTGTCAAACAGGCCGTAATAAGTGATCTCGCCGCCAGGGACACTGTCGGCCATGGCCTGTAAATTATCCAGTGGGGTATGGACGCTGAATACCACGTGATCAATGGCCAGTGGCACAAAGTCATTTTCGGGAAAGGCCCGTTTCACTTGCGAGCGCATCTGGCCCCACTGGACCGGGCCATCAAAGTCGTCCATTAAAATAAATCCGCCGCGCATTACAAATTCCCGCAGGTTGACGACTTCCTGGTCTGTCAGTTCCATTTCTCCCGGTTCGCTCACATAGGCAAAGGGGTAATCAAAAACATCGGGTTCGCCCAGTTCTATAATGCGATAGGAATCAATGGTCAGATCAAGCAAGGTGGCTCTTTCCAGAAACTCATTCAGGTTGATATCAGAGCTGGGATAATTGTGTGACCAGCCCATATGTCCGATATAGCCATTCGTGCCAAAATGCCAACGCGCGGCAGTAAACTCCTTAGCCGGCGGATTATTTTGCTGAATGCGATAGCCGCGGCCGCCACCCCCAAATTGTGCGAGGGCAGGTTCAGCACACAGGCAGATGAGTATCAGCAGGCAAGTAAATTTTTTCATATGGATAATTTAATGCTCAGAGGGGAGGGAGGCAAGAAAAGAAGATAAAGGATAAAGGCAAGATAAAAGAAAAAGGATAAAGGATAAAGGATAAAGGTGAGCGGTGCAGGTAGGCGGCAGGGAACACAGACAAGAGACAAGAGACAAGAGACAAGAGACAAGAGGCAAGAGGCAAGAGACAAGATAAAAGGATTATAGGTCGGATAAGCGCAGCGCCATCCGACGATTAAATATTTGCACAGTGGCTTGAAAAGCGGATTCTTGGGGATATTTTTTTCCCTGATGGGATAATTTCCTTTAATGGCAGGGTGGATTATGGGATGCTTCAACACTCATGCGTAATTCAGGAAGTCACAGGCATTGAGTACTCCTAACACCATCTTCTGGCACGATTATGAGACCTGGGGTAGTAATCCGCGTCAGGATAGACCCTGCCAGTTTGCGGGCATAAGGACAGATGAAGATCTCAATATAGTTGATGATCCGGTAGAGTTTTATTGCCGTCCAACACCGGATTTTCTGCCGCATCCGGATGCCTGTGTGGTCACCGGCATCAGCCCGCAAGTTGCCCTTGAAAAAGGGGTCAGTGAAGCGCAGTTCAGTGCTCTTATCGCTGAACAGTTCATGCAGCCCAATACCTGCGTGAGTGGCTATAACAGCATTCGTTTTGATGATGAAGTCACCCGGCATCTGCTTTACCGGTGTTTTTTTGATCCCTATGAGCGCGAGTGGAAAAATGGCAATTCGCGTTGGGATATCATTGATTTGCTGCGCACCACCCATGCGCTGCGACCGGAAGGGATCAACTGGCCGCAAAAAGAAGATGGCAGCCCCAGTTTCAAGCTGGAAAATCTGACTGCGGCTAACGGCATTGAGCATTCTGGTGCCCATGATGCCCTGGCGGATGTCATCGCCACCATTGAAATGGCAAAACTGGTAAAAACCCATCAGCCCAGGTTGTATGACTGGCTCTATCAGTTACGCAAGAAAAACCGGGTTATTCCCCTGCTGGATTTGAAAAGCCGGGACATGCTGTTACATGTATCAGGCATGTTTCCTGCCAGCCGTGGTTGTCTGGCAGTGATTATGCCGCTAGTCATGGACCCCACAAACAGCAATGGCATAATTGCGGTTGATCTGGTTCAGGACCCGGCTGTCTGGCTTGATCTGGAGGCAGAAGAAATCAGGCACCGCTTATTCACCCGCAGCGAAGATCTGGGCAGCGTTGAGCGGGTGCCGCTGAAAACCGTTCATGTTAACAAGTGCCCATCCATTGCCCCGATGTCGGTACTCAGTGATGACACGGTAAAGCGTTTTTCAATTGATCTGCAAGCCTGTCAGCGGCATCGGGAAAAAATACTGGCACATCCATCGATTCTGACAAAACTGGCCCATGTGTTTATCGAATCTGATTTTGAAGCCACCAACGATCCTGACCAGATGTTATACAGCGGTGGTTTTTTTAATGATCATGACAGGAAGTTAATGAATCAGGTCCGTATAGCCAGTGGTGATAAACTGGCTGGTCTGGATTTTCCCTTTCACGATAAACGCCTGCCTGAGATGCTGTTTCGTTATCGGGCACGGAATTTTCCGGAAACCCTGAATGATCAGGAAACTGAATACTGGCAGGCCTGGTGTGCAGAGCAGCTGCAAAACAGTGGGCAGGGAGCAAACCTCTCCATAAATGACTTTTTTGGGCGTCTGGAGCAATTGATCAGGGAAATGCCGGATAATAAGCCCTTGTTTGATTCCCTGGAAAACTACGCCACCACGCTATGTAAACGACTCGGAGTCAGCATTTGAGCAGATTTAATATTCTTAAAAAAACCGGGCCGGGAATTATCGTTGCGGCTACCGGGCTGGGAGCCGGAGATATCGTCGCCGCCTCGGCAGCCGGCGCACAGGCAGGCACTGTTTTACTATGGGCAGTAGTGTTTGGCGGTCTGCTGAAATACGGATTAACTGAGGGAATAGGGCGCTGGCAACTGGCCACTGATACCACTTTGCTGGAAGGCTGGATAGAAAAGCTGCCGAAATTTTTCAGCTGGTATTTTATTGGCTACATGTTTCTTTGGACCTTCATGGTCGCGGCGGCCATGATGGCGGCCTGCGGACTGGCGGCCTTCGCCTTCTTCCCGGTATTGTCGGTTACCCAGTGGGGGATAATTCATGCATTGTTTGCGCTGGTTATTGTCTGGTTCGGCGCCTACAAGGCACTTGAAACAGCCATGAAGTTTTTTATCGGTCTGATGTTTCTTACCGTGCTTTATTGCGCGCTAAGGGTAATGCCGGATTTAAACATTATTGCCAGCGGCATGTTTATTCCCCGGGTGCCGGAATCCGGTATGGCCTATGTGTTGAGTGTGATTGGTGGTGTAGGTGGCAGTATAACCATAATGAGTTATGGCTACTGGATGCGTGAGGCAGGCTGGAAAGGCAAGGAAATGATGTCAACCATGCGTTGGGATCTTGGTATAGCCTATGGGCTCACAGCACTGTTTGGCATCGCCATTATTATCGTTTCTGCAGGGGTTCAACCGGAAGTCGTGTCCGGCAATAATATGGCACTGGCGGTGGCTGATCAGCTGGTTCCAGTGATGGGAGAAACCGGGAAATGGGTGTTCCTGTTTGGTTTTTGGGGGGCGGTGTTCAGTTCCATGATCGGTGTCTGGCATGGGGTGCCTTTTCTGTTTGCGAACTTTGTGATTCACTACCGTAAACATACCCACCTGATAGAAACCCGCGGCAGTATTTCCAGGTCCTGGGCCTATCGAGCCTACCTGGTCTATATGGCTATTTTGCCGATGAGCCTGCTGAGACTCGAAAGACCGGTGTGGATTGTGATTATTTACACCATCACCGGGGCCTTCTTTATGCCCTTGCTGGCAGCATTGCTGCTGTATATGAATAATAATAGACGCTGGCTTGAGAACGCAGCGAATACATGGTTTAGTAAAAGTCTGTTGATTGCCTGTATGCTGGTGTTTGGCTATTTGCTGATTGTGCAGTTGCAGGGCCAGTTTCTCTAGCAGTTTATAATAGACCCCTGATCTTGCCGTCAGGGAAACAGCGCAGATAATTTTCCAATTTTGTGGCGATGCCTTTAAAATTGCATCCTTTTTTGACAACAACAATTAATCGCGGATAAACACCTTTGTATGGATGATTTTGATGATATCAGGCCCTATCGTGATGATGAGGTCAGGCCTGTAGTTGAACGGTTGTTGGAAGACCCAGCACTGTCCAGGGCATTAGCCAAGTTTGAACATCCCTGGCTATTCCGCTTTTTGCCAGGCTGGATTACCAAAAAAGTTCAGGCCACTCTTGGCCAGGATCTGGCCCATGTCCAGACAATCCATGATGTGCAACTGGTAATTGAAAAATACCTCGACAAGTTGATCGAGAGTACCACTGACGGATTGACCTCTGAAGGACTGGATCAACTTGATGCTGATGAGCCGTATCTGTTTATCAGCAATCACCGCGATATCTCCATGGATCCGGCTCTGGTCAATTACATGATTTATCACCATGGTCTGGATACCCTGCAGATAGCTATTGGAGATAATTTGCTGAAACGTCCGTTTCTATCGGATCTCATGCGTTTGAATAAAAGCTTTCTGGTTAAACGTTCAGTTCAGGGGCGCGATTTGCTCAAGGCCAGCAAACAACTTTCAGCCTACATACACCACTGCATCAAGAGTGGCGAGAATGTCTGGATAGCGCAGCGCGAGGGGCGTGCCAAAGATGGTATTGATAAAACAGAAACCGCGATTATAAAAATGCTGCACATGGCAGACAGAGAGTCGGTTCTTAAACTGACATTACAGGAATCCATCAATTCCCTGAACATTGTGCCGGTCTCTATCTCCTATGAATTTGACCCTTGCGATCGCTTCAAGGCCGAAGAACTGCATACCATTGAAACCGACGGTAAATTTGAAAAAGATGAGAATTCAGATGTACGCAGTATTCTCACCGGGATAGTCGGTAACAAGGGGGCCGTTCATGTCGCTTTTGGACAGAAAATTGTTTTCAATGATGCTGTTACGGCAGAAGGAGTGGCAAGGCATATTGATGAGGAGATTATCCGTAACTACAAGTTGCATGCGGTAAATTACCTGGCCATGGAAGTCTTGCAGAAAGACTATATGGATTTCTCAAATCTGCCTGCATTACTTGGCATATCATCAGCAGAGATAAGCCGAAAACGGAAACTGTTTCGCAAAAAACTCAACAGTATGCCTAAAAAGCTGCAACCTTACGTGGTCAATATGTATGCCAACCCGGTTATCAGGAAAGCGGAAATCTCCGCTCAAAAGTGAATACTGTTTCTAATGTCTGGCAGATAAACCGGAAAATAACCTGGCAAAAAATTTGGCAAATTGCCGGGCAAATAGTTTGGCAATTTTTCCTAACCTGCACTAGAGTGAAATAACTCCGAACCTGCTCCGGAGTGAAGCCTGCCAATGTTATCTGATGAACTCAAGCAAACCATCCAGCAAAATTACTCTACGCTGGTAAAAAACAAAAACCTGCAAAACCGTCTTGGCCAGAAGCAAATGATTGCTGAAATTGCCAACTGTTTGTGTAGCGTTGAGGTTGATGAGGAGGGGATGCGTATTTCTCCTCTGCCTCCCGTCTGTGTCATAGAGGCGGGCACCGGAATCGGTAAAACCATCGCCTATCTTCTCTCTGCCATTCCAGTCGCCCAGGCCATGGGTAAAAAGGTTGTACTGGCTACAGCGACAGTGGCTCTTCAGGAGCAGGTGATGAACAAGGATATCCCGGATCTGCTTCTACACAGTGAAATGAAGTTCACCTATTCTCTGGCAAAGGGCAGGGGACGTTATCTTTGTCTGTCCAAACTGGATAATGTACTCAAATCAAGCAGCAGTCAGGATGCCATGCTGGATCTCTATGGTCTTGAGCTGGACGACCCGAGCGTTGCAGATAAAGCCTTGTATGAGGATATGCTTGACGCGCTCATAGATAATAAGTGGAAGGGGGATCGCGATGAGTGGAAAACGGTACTAAGCGAGAATCAATGGCGCGGCGTTGCTGTGGAAAAAGGGCAATGCTCGGGTAATCGCTGCTCCAACTACAGTAACTGCTGTTTTTTCAGAAGCCGCAACAATATGCAGAAAGCCGATTGCATTGTAGCGAATCATGATCTGGTGCTGGCCGACCTGAGTCTTGGCGGCGGTGTCATTCTGCCGGCACCGGAAGACTGTATCTATATTTTCGATGAAGCCCATCATTTACCCCTGAAAGGAATTTCCCACTTTTCCCATTTTATTGGCCTGCGTTCCACACTGACCTGGCTTGATCGTATTACTGGCGTATTCAAGGCCATGACAGTGGAGTTGGGAAAAGACAGTGACATAGTCAGACAGCTGGAAAAAGCCAGGGAGGCTGCGGATAAAACCCGAGCTGTCTTGCAGGAATATCTGCCGATTTTCCAGGCCTTTTCTGAACATGCGGAATCAGCCAATGCCAGCGGAGATATTACCCAGCACACCTTCCCCCAGGGCGTGGTTAGTGAAGAAATCCGGGAAACCAGTCATTCGATATTACTGGAATTTCGCGATCTGGAAGATCGTCTGAACAGGGTTGCAGATCGCCTCAAGGACTTCATGGAAAATGACATGGGAGAAATTGATCGCCAGACTGCGGAGAACTGGTATCCGGTGATAGGGATCATGCTGTCACGGGCCGAAGGCGCAATACAGTGTTGGCGTGCGTTTTCAATTGAAGATCACGGCGGCTATGCGCCCAATGCGCGCTGGCTGACGTTTCGGCAAATCGGTGCAGAAACGGAGATAACCCTGTCATCAAGCCCGGTCATTGCAGCAGATGCGCTTAATGATTATTTATGGAATGACTGTTTTGCTGCAGTATTGACCTCGGCGACATTGACTGCACTGGGCAGTTTCGACTTTCTTCGAATGCGCGCCGGACTGCATGAGGAAACGGTTTTCAGGCAGATAGGCAGTCCCTTTGATTTCTTTAACAAGGGGCTCTTGCGGATACCTGCCCAGGGTTTTGATCCCTCAAATAGCGAGACGCATACCCAGGCCATTGTGGATGTTTTGCCGCAATTAATTGAGCCAGACAAGGGGTCCCTGGTGCTGTTTTCTTCACGACGCCAGATGCAGTCAGTATTGCAGGGCATGAATGAAGAACTGCAGTTAAGCACCCTGTCCCAGGATGATCATTCCAAACAGGAACTGATCAGGTTACACAGGGAAAAAGTGGACAAGGGACAAACCAGTATTATCTTCGGCCTCGCCAGTCTTACTGAAGGCATTGATTTGCCCGGAGACTATTGCAGCCATGTGATAATTGCCAAAATTCCCTTTTCGGTGCCCAATGACCCGGTAGAAAAGACCCTTGGCGAATGGATCAAGGATCAGGGCAAGAATCCTTTTAGTGAAATTTCGGTACCCGAGGCATCCATGCGTTTGATCCAGGCATCGGGGCGCTTGTTACGTACTGAAAAAGATACCGGTACCATTACCATTCTTGATCAGAGGCTGCTAAACAAATTCTATGGGAAGGGGATTGTGAACTCATTACCGCCTTACCGGCTGGAAACTTTTGTAGTCTCATCCAAACCGACTGAAACAGAAATACAATGAACAAACGATGACTTTTTTTAGTAATTAACGGTAAACCCTATGAGTGATTCAGAAAAAAATCAGCCCCCCGGCTACGAACCTCCCAAGGTCTGGCATTGGAATGCAGATAATAGTGGTGAATGGTCCAGTATTAATCGGCCTGTCTCAGGAGCAACACAGGAACAGCCTCTGCCCATAGGGAAGCATCCACTGCAACTTTACTCACTGGGCACGCCCAACGGGGTCAAGGTCACCATTATGCTCGAGGAGCTTCTGGCTCTGGGTCATGAAGGCGCCGAATATGATGCCTGGCTGATCAATATTGGCAAGGGCGATCAATTCGGCAGTGGCTTTGTGGAAATCAATCCCAATTCAAAAATTCCTGCAATGGCTGATCACTCAACCTCACCGATAACCCGTGTTTTTGAAAGCGGTTCAATACTGTTTTATCTGGCAGAAAAGTTTGATGCGTTTTTTCCCAAGGAACATTATCGTCGCACCCAAACCATGAACTGGCTAATGTGGCAGATGGGCTCAGCGCCTTTTGTGGGTGGCGGGTTTGGGCATTTCTATGCCTATGCACCATTTAAAATAGAATATGCCATTAACCGTTATGCCATGGAAACCAAGCGCCAGTTACACCTGCTGGACAGTCATCTTGCGGACAATGAATATCTTGCTGGAGACCTGTATACCATAGCCGATATGGCGGCATGGCCCTGGTACGGTTCATTGATGAACGATGCCTATGATGCCGCTGAATTTCTGTCGGTACATGAATACACCAATGTGCAGCGCTGGGAGAAACTGATTGCCGGTCGCGATGCGGTAAAACGTGGTCGTATGGTTAATAGAGGTATAGGTCCATTGGAAGAGCAGTTACTTGAGCGGCATTCTGGCAATGATTTTATTGATAATACCGAGGATAAAATTCAGGCCAGGGGAGGTAAAAGGCTATAGCCGACAAGGCAAAACATCGGGGCTAAAAAAATAAATGCCCACTAATTTACAGCAGTGGGCATTAAAGTAATCTGCAATTGTGAATGTTGCCCGCTTACTCGGGCAGGTCGAGGATATGCTGATCCACCAGGTAATCAAAAATAGTGTTGGCACTGACTTCAGGCGAATTCGAGGGCAAAATAACCAGCTCGGGATTTTCCGGAACTTCGTAAGGAGAATCGATACCGGTAAAGTTTTTTATTTCTCCACGCCGGGCTTTGGCATAGAGATTTTTGGGATCCCTTTCTTCGCAGGTTGAAAGGGGAGTGTCCAGAAAGATCTCGATAAAAGGCAGTTCGCTCTTTTCATGTATCTGGCGAACCTGCAGACGATCCTGATTAAATGGCGAAATAAAACTGGATAACACAATGGTGCCGCTGTCGGCGAATAATTTTGATACCTCACCCACGCGACGAATATTTTCCACCCGGTCACTATCGGAAAACCCCAGGTTATTATTCAGGCCATGGCGGATATTGTCGCCATCCAGTACATAGCTGTTATAGCCTTTGTGGATTAGAAGATGTTCCAGGGTAAAGGCGAGGGTACTTTTTCCTGAGCCACTTAAGCCGGTAAACCAGAGCGTTGCTCCGGTTTGCCTGAATATTTTACCGCGGGTTTTTCTGTCCACCCGACTCTCATGCCAGACGATATTCTTGCTCTTGTTCTCAGTCATATTTTTTATTCTTCTGTATTTAAAGTGGGAGTTGTCTGATAGAGAGGATCACAACATCCTGTAATGGTCGACCCTCATTATCAACGGCTACCGCGCCTATGGCATCGAGGACCTCCAGACCGGCTCTTACCTTGCCAAACACTGTGTGTTTGCCGGTTAGCCAGTCGGTGTCCACCAGGTTGATAAAGAACTGGGAGCCATTGGTGTTGGGGCCACTGTTGGCCATGGCGATTACCCCTCTTACCGGCATTCGGGATATCACCCGTTCCGTGTACTGGTAGCCAAGATTCTCAAAACTTTCCTTGACCGTCATGCTGCGCAGTCGTCGGTCAACCAGATCAATATTCAGGTCCAGCTCTTGCTGGCTTTTTATATCCAGCTCCTGATAAAGCGGAATGAGAATTTTCTGCTGAAAGTCTTCCTGATCATTGATGGCCAAAATGGGGTGTGGAATCCCGGCATCATTGATCACTTCCATTTTATCCAGCCCGAGGCTGCGGGCGTTGATTTCATCCCTGAACTGATAACCGGGTGTACCATCACCGAGACCGGTTGGGCTTCCCCCCTGAATCATGAAGCCCTCAATCACCCGGTGAAAAATCGTACCATCGTAAAGTGGTCGCATCACTTGCTCGCCCGTTTCTGGATCTATCCAGAATTTTGTGCCCTCTGCCAGGCCAATAAAATTTGACACGGCAAGGGGCGCTTCATCCGGAAATAATTCCAGGATCATTGAGCCAAGGCTGGTACGAATTTCCATGACCGGATTATCAAAATCCTCCCGACTGAAATTAATGGAGACAGTGGGGCTGCTGGACGTACTGTCCAATGCCTGAATTCCTGTATTGACATTAACCGTGCTGGAAAGGGTCTGAGGATTAAAAAAAGCGGCGCTGTCTTGAGTATCAGAAGCATTGCCCGGCGTGGACCCAGTATTTATGCCGGGATCTGTTTCAGCAGCAAAGCCAGTGCTGACAAGTAACAGGGCGGCAAGGATGGGGCAGGCAAAGAATCGGGCAGCAGATTTCATTTAAATTTATCAGCAAAAGTCAGCATTCGAGAGCATCAGTCAGCTTTTAACGGGTGATCGGCCGGAAGTTGTCGCTCTATCCACAGAGCCAGTTTGTGCTTCATATGAATAACATCCTCCTGGTCTTTTGCCAGAGGCTGGATCAACTGGTCTTTAACCAGCAGGGTATAGATGGCCCTGATTTTTAAATCCGCATGGTCATCAGGATCGAATTTACCGGCCCCGCGCTTCTTAAAATAGACGCTGCCGACACGAACCGCTTCGTGGACCAGCTCTTTTTCGTGCCTGATTTTTTTTATTGCCATGACGAAATTCTATCATAAGTAATACGCATCAAGTCATGGTGATATGGGCGATTGTAGCTATGCAGAATTCATCAAGCCCTAAATGTAAACCCAAAAAAAACCGGAAACGCATGATTTGGGCGTTCCCGGCTTTCCGATCCTGATAGTTAGCCCTTATCCTGACTCTCGCTATTCAGCTTTATGTTTTTAAATTCGACAGAACAAGCGCTGCTGGCTTTAAACTAGTGAATGATTTTTTTGTTGGGGTCGCTGCCTTCCTCCAGTTCTTTCTGACTGATCTCTACCACGAAACTTTCCTGCTGCAGCTGCCTTGTGGCATTGGCGCGCTCTTCGGCTTCTGCCTTAGCCAGCTTTGCTTCGTCCTGAAACAATTCTGCATTAAGCGACATCTGGCGGGTCAGATGTTGCTTTAGACGATCTACCACACAGGTCATTACCTCAAGTGTCTGGCTTAACTGATCCAGCGTAATGAGCGTTTGCTCCGAGTTTTGTTCTACATCTTTCTTGTCGGCCATAGGAATGAGTCCTTGTGTTGCCCGAATGAGTTTACTGCTTGCCCTGTTGTTTTTTTATTTTACGTTAATTTCTGCCTGTATGAATTGTGATCAAAGGCTTTTGGCCCTAGTCCCAGTTCAATGCACCACCAGTCTGATATTCAATTACCCTGGTTTCAAAAAAGTTTTTCTCTTTACGAAGGTCCATGATTTCGCTCATCCAGGGGAACGGGTTCTGTACACCGGGAAACTGTTCCGGCAGGCCGATCTGGGCGAGGCGACGATTGGCAATGAACTTGAGATACTCTTCCATCATCGGGGCATTCATTCCCAGTACGCCGCGTGGCATGGTGTCGCGAGCATATTCAATTTCCAGCTGTGTGGCTTCCAGAATCATCTGGGTAGCATCCTGTTTCATCTGCTCATTCCACAGCTGGGGGTTTTCCATCTTGATCTGGTTGATCATGTCGATGCCGAAGTTAAGGTGCATGGATTCATCGCGCAATATGTACTGGAACTGCTCGGAAGTGCCTGTCATTTTGTTGCGCCGGCCCATGGAGAGAATCTGGGTAAAGCCGCAATAGAAGAAGATACCTTCCAGGCAGCAATAAAAAGCAATCAGGTTTTTCAGCAGTTGCTGGTCGGTTTCTGTGGTACCGGTATTGAATGTTGGATCAGAAATTTCCTTGGTGTATTTCAGACCCCAGGAGGCTTTCTTGGCGACAGAGGGTATCTCATGATACATGTTGAAAATTTCACCTTCATCCATACCCAGAGATTCAATGCAGTACTGGTAGGCATGGGTGTGTATAGCTTCTTCAAAAGCCTGACGCAGGATGTATTGGCGGCATTCCGGATTGGTGACCAGTCGGTAAATGGCCAGCACCAGATTATTGGCAACCAGGGAGTCAGCGGTGGAAAAGAAACCGAGGTTACGCTTGACGATGATGCGCTCGTCCTCGGTCAGACCGTCAGATTTTTTCCACAGGGCGATGTCAGCAGTCATGTTGATTTCCTGAGGCATCCAGTGATTGGCGCAACCATCCTGGTATTTCTGCCATGCCCATTCATACTTGAAAGGCACCAGCTGATTAAGGTCAGCACGACAGTTAATCATTCGCTTCTGATCAACAGTAACGCGTTCTGCGGCACCGGCCAGTTCTTCCTGGCCATCAGTGTAATCCATTTCAGCAACGGCTTTTTGCGCAAGCTCTACAGCACTCAACTCGCTGTCATCAGAAGCGGACTCAACAGCGGGCATGGAATCCTGGATGGCTTCCCCGGTAGTCAGACTGCTGTCAGCGGATGTTGATATCTGAGCAGGTGATTGTGACGCTGCAAACAAAGCTTCGTCCTGAAAAGTTGACGCTGCTGTTTCAGCATCGGCTTGTTCCTGAGCCAATTCATTAGCCGGTGGCATCTCAGAATGCATCGGAGCTACTGCCGGTGTGGTGTCTTCGTTGTTAAATTCATCCCATGACAACATGTTAGTTACCTCTGTTTTGATACTCTTTATTTCTGATATTTCTGATATTTCTGATATTTCTGATATTTCTGATATTTCTGTTATTACGTTCGTTCCCAGCTTTTCGGGGCTGCTTTTTTACAATCTTGCAATCTTGCAATTTTGCCAAGCCCTCAAACTTTTGCCTTCATTGCTGCAAAAGTGTGTTGAGGCTGAGTCTTCCCCTTACTGACATGCTTCACAATCCGGATCATCCAGTGAGCAGGCCTGGGGCACTTCTGCAGGCCCTGCAGCTACCGTGGGTGCATCCATGTTGGCTGATACTGCATTTAAAGTACCTGAGCTGACTGTGGATTTTTCGGTGCTGGTGGCAGCCATCGCACGCAGGTAATAAGTGGTTTTCAGGCCGCGATACCATGCCATGCGGTAGGTCACATCCAGTTTTTTACCGTTGGCTTCGTTGATATACAGATTCAATGACTGCGCCTGGTCAATCCATTTCTGTCGACGGCTGGCCGCATCCACGATCCAGCGAGGATTAATTTCAAAAGCCGTGGCATACAGGGTTTTCAGGTGCTGCGGAATACGATCGATCTTCTGTACACTGCCATCATAGTATTTCAGGTCATTGATCATGACGCTATCCCATAATCCTTCTGCCTTCAGGTCACGAATCAGGTAGGGGTTCACCACAGTGAACTCACCGGATAGATTCGATTTCACATACAGGTTCTGGTAGGTAGGCTCAATGGACTGTGAAACCCCCGTGATATTGGCGATAGTGGCTGTTGGCGCAATGGCCATGACATTTGAATTGCGCATGCCTGTTTGTTTGACACGTGCGCGCATACCATCCCAGTCGAGGGTGCTGCTGAAATCGACTTCCAGGAATTGATCACCTCTCTCGTCTTGCAGTTTTTTCAGGGAATCAATCGGCAGGATGCCCTGACTCCACAGTGAGCCCTGATAGGTTTCATAAGCGCCACGCTCTTCTGCCAGCATGGTGGAGGCTTCAATAGCGAAATAACTGATGGCCTCCATGGAGTTGTCAGCGAACTGTACAGCCGCTTCCGAGCTGTATGGGATTTTCTGGATATACAGAGAGTCCTGGAAGCCCATCAGACCCAGACCTACCGGACGATGTTTCATATTGGAGGTTTTTGCCTGCGGAACCGAGTAATAATTGATATCAATGACATTATCCAGCATGCGCACGGCAGTATGGATTGTCTTACGCAACTTGTCAGTATTGAGGCCGTTTTCAGTAACATGGTTGACCATGTTGATAGAGCCCAGATTACAAACGGCGATTTCATCCTTGTTGGTATTCAGTGTGATTTCGGTACACAGGTTTGATGAATGAACGGTACCCACGTGCTGCTGAGGGGAACGCACATTGCAGGCATCCTTGAAAGTAATCCAGGGATGGCCTGTTTCAAATAGCATGGAAAGCATTTTTCGCCAGAGGTCCGCAGCCCGCACAGTCTTGTGCACATAGAGCGCGCCTTCCCTGGCCTTATTTTCGTAGTGCTCATAGCGTTCTTCGAAGGCCTTGCCATGAAGTTCATGCAGGTCAGGGACCTCATTTGGCGAAAAAAGCGTCCATTCTTTATCTTCGAACACTCGCTTCATGAACAGGTCGGGCACCCAGTTGGCCGTATTCATATCATGGGCACGACGTCGGTCATCACCCGTGTTTTTGCGAAGTTCAAGAAATTCTTCAATATCAAGGTGCCAGGTTTCCAGATAGGAACAAACCGCACCTTTGCGTTTACCGCCCTGATTGACGGCTACCGCTGTGTCGTTGACCACTTTCAGGAAGGGAACAACGCCTTGTGATTTGCCATTGGTGCCCTTGATGTAGGCGCCCAGGGCACGAACAGGGGTCCAGTCATTGCCCAGACCACCTGCCCACTTTGAGAGCATGGCATTGTCGTGGATAGCGCCGTAGATACCACTCAGATCGTCAGGCACCGTAGTGAGGAAGCAGGAGGACAGCTGAGGGCGCAGGGTGCCGGAATTAAACAGCTGAGGTGTTGATACCATGTAATCAAAGCTGGATAACAGGTTGTAGAATTCGATAGCGCGTTCTTCCCGGTTTTCCTCATTTGAGGCCAGGCCCATGGCGACACGCATGTAGAATATTTGCGGTAGTTCAAAACGGATGTTCTCGCTGTGGATAAAGTAGCGGTCATACAGGGTCTGCAGGCCGAGATAGGTGAATTGCTCATCGCGCTCTGCTCTCAGGGCTTCAGCCAACCTGTCCAGATCATATTCCAGCAGGTGAGGTGACAGTAGTTCCAGTTCAACCCCTTTTTCAATATAGGGGCGCAGGCTGGCGGCATACTTGTAATGCATCTCGGACTGGGTGGCATTATCTGCAACGCCCAGGAAGGTCAGTGCTTCGCTGCGCAGATTGTCCAGCAACAGGCGTGCAGCCACAAAAGAGTAATTGGGTTCCTGTTCAACCAGCGTGCGTGCTGTCATGACCAGAGTAATCTGGACGTCGGTAAATTTGACCCCTGAATAAAGATTTTTCAGAGTTTCCTGATAAATTGCATCGCCGTTAACGTCGTCGAGTCCCTGACATGCTTCGGCAATAATAGTGCGAATACGTCCGGTATCCAGCGGCACTGTTGAGCCATCATCCAGTGTCACCATCAGATCGGACTTGTCTTCGCTGGCAGGGGCTGCCTGCTTTACCTGGCGCTCACGGGCACGCTCGGCACGATAGATTACGTAGCTCCTGGCCACCTTGTGTTCACCAGAGCGCATCAGCATCAGTTCAACCTGATCCTGTATTTCTTCTATATGAATGCTGCCCCCGGAAGGCATACGACGCTTGAAGGTTTCACTGATTTCATGAATCATTTTTTCCACGGTTTCGTGGATACGCGAAGAAGCAGCAGCATTACCACCTTCTTCTGCTATGTAGGCCTTGGTGATAGCAACGGCGATCTTTGAGGCATCATATCCGACAACGGCACCATTGCGCTTGATAACACGCAAAGTACCGGGTGCCATTGCACTTATTGAATGGTCTGTTGTGTCCTGGCTTGGTGTCGCCTTCGGGGAAGGGGAGGTGGCTGATTTTACTTCTGTGTGCATTGCTGGCTCCGGATATTCTTTTCGTTATTTGTTTTTCTGGGTATTTTGTCTGTTACCGCTAATAAGGTTGTTTTCACTACAACAATCATTCACTACAACAATCATTCACTACAACTATAAAAAGTGCTTCTGGCACCACTTGCCTGTTAGGGCAATGGCTGTTGACTTTTACCGGTGTGAATTACCGGAAAGGGGCTGGTTTAGCCCGGATTCCCCAAACACAAGATGTAGTGTTTTGGTGAAATCCCCGAAATCCCGTTTATGGCCTGTGGATAAGCCTCTACCGGATGTTTGAGATGTGGACGGTTAGCAGGTTTTTCAGGTACTTTCGTCATACGTTCATGGTTTTACTTGAGTTAAAGCCATGAAGGACTGTCCTTTAAAGCTGTACCAGCTTAACGTGTTCATCCCCTCTAGTTGCTTTCAGATACTTCCTGATACTTACTGATACTTCCAAAATTCTTCAATTTTCTTCAAATTGTCCTTAACTTATCTGGCTAAGCCGTGGATGTTGTTCGTTTTTTGATTCCGCGCCAGTTTAACCAAACAGAAGCTAAAGCACAATATATAGTGTAAAAAAATTGTTAATGCACTATATCAGGTATATTTTCCCCTATGCAAGCCAATAATGTGTGAAATTCATGGGGATAAGTTGTGCATAGAGTGGGTATTGCCGGGTATTGTTTTGAACTTAGCCAGAGACTCTTGTGACATTGCACCAGCAGGGGGCAAAAGCAGTAAATAATCGTCCGGGGCAGAAAAACCGGAAAAGCCTTTTAAAACGGGTGTCAGACAATGATCTTGATTGGGGTTTGCACCAGGTCAGCGCAAAAAACGGCTGGATGATAAACACTATATATAGTGTTTTTGCTTTTCGGGTTCAGGCGGATTTTGGCCAATAGTGTTGATCAATATTTCTGGTCAATAAAGCGCGCAACAAATTCATTGGCCGGGGCTTCGCGCAACTGCGCGGCGCTTCCCCATTGCTGCAGATTTCCTTCCAGCATAACGCCGGTTTCGTCTGCAACAGTAAAAGCCTCGTCCTGATCATGGGTGACCAGGATGGCACTTATTTTACGCTCAATAAGGATATCCCTGACTTCACGACTGAGGTTGCGGCGCATTTCCGTGTCCAGATTGGAAAAGGGTTCATCCATAAGCAGGAGTTTGGGGTCAGGTGCCAGCGCTCTTGCCAGGGCGACACGTTGTTGCTGACCACCGGATAACTGGTGTGGATACTTGTCTGCATGCATTTCCAGATGAACCAGGCTCAGTAGAGAAAGGACGATAGCGTCTTTTTCCGTCTTGTCTCTGCCGTGCAGGCCAAAGGCAATATTTTTACTGACAGTGAGATGGGGAAACAGCGCGTAATCCTGGAAAACCATGCCAATTTCGCGTTGTTCCGGCGGCACTACATTATCAGCGGTACTGAGACATACGCCGTCGAGGAGAATCTGGCCGGCAAAAATATTTTCCAGCCCTGCTATGGCTCTCAGGGCAGTGGTTTTGCCGCAACCGCTGGGGCCCAGCAAACTTACAATCTGATGCTGGCCAACATTGAAGCTCAGGTCATCAATGATCACCTGATCATCATAGCGACAATTGATGTTGTGAATTTCAAGCAGTGCTGTCATATCAGGCTACCTGGTCCTTGAGCAGCCCTTTGAGCAAAATAAGGGGCAAATTTATGCAGGCTGGAACTGGCGATATCAGCACAGCAGGAATTCAAGCAGCGCTTTTTGGGCATGAAGGCGGTTTTCAGCCTGTTCCCAGACCACTGAATCAGGTGCATCAATAACATCAGCGCTGACTTCTTCGCCACGATGGGCGGGGAGACAATGCATAAACAGGGCGTTCTCATCGGCAAGACTCATTAGCTCCAGGGTCACTTCAAAACCTTCGAAATCCTTCATGCGGCGGACGCGTTCATCTTCCTGTCCCATGGAGGCCCAGACGTCCGTACTGACAAGAGAGGAGCCCGGTAATGCCTGTTCCGGAGAACGTACGATTTTTACACGATCCTTGTTGGCTGCCACCAGTTCAGGGTTCGGATCATACCCGGGCGGACAGGCAACGATCAGTTCGAAATCCAGCAGGCGTGCAGCATTGATATAAGAGTGACACATATTGTTGCCATCGCCTATCCAGGTGACAGTCTTGCCCTGAATACTGCCGCGGTGCTGGACGAAGGTTTGCATATCCGCCAGCAATTGGCAGGGATGATAATCATCAGTCAGCGCATTGATCACCGGGACTGAGGAATAATCCGCCATACGTTCGATTTTTTCATGCTCAAAGGTGCGTATCATGATGGCGTCTACCATTCTGGAAAGAACGCGCGCAGTATCTTCCACCGGTTCACCACGCCCTAATTGGGTATCCTGGGGGGACAGGAAAATCGCAGAACCGCCCATCTGGTTCATGCCGGCCTCAAAAGAAACCCGGGTCCTGGTAGACGATTTTTCGAACACCATCGCCAATACCTTGTTTCTCAGCAATTCATGGGGAATGCCCTGGTCAAGCAGTATCTTCAGCTCGCAGGCGCGGTCAATAATGTCTTTTAATTCCTGTCCGCTCAGGTCAAGCAGGGTCAGGAAATGTCTGGGTTTCATTATCCAAAATCCTTAATCAGTTCGCTGATCGTGTCTATGATTAAATCACTTTCTGTTTCTGTAAGTGTCAGTGGCGGTACCAGTCGCACGACATTGCCCGAGGCGATATTGATCAATAAGCCTTTTTCCCTGGCCAGAGCCACCAGCTCGGCACAGGGCTGGTCGAGTTCCACACCAATCATCAGGCCATTACCCCGAATTGCCACCACATGGGGACAATTTTGCAGGCGCATGCTCAGGCCAAATTTAATCCTGTCACCCTGAACACTGGCATTTTCCAGCAAGCCTTCAGTCAGCAATGCCTTGTTGACTGCCAATGCAGCAGCGCAGGCCAGCGGGCTTCCACCAAAAGTAGTGGCGTGATGCCCCGGGTGGAAAATATCTGCTGCTCTGCCACTGGCAAGGCAGGCACCGATAGGAAAGCCATTGCCCAGACCTTTTGCGGTAGAGACTACATCCGGCAGAATGCCATTGTGCTGATAAGCAAAATATTTGCCGGTACGGCCATTGCCAGTCTGCACTTCGTCAAGCATCAGAAGCATGTCATTGGCGTCACAAAGGCTGCGTAATTTATTCAGGTAATCAGAGGCAGGTATGCATATACCCCCTTCACCCTGTATCGGCTCCACCAGCACAGCGACAACATTCGGGTTGTTCTTCACGCATTTCTCGATAGCAGGAATATCATTGAAGGGCACTCGATAGAAACCTTCCAGAAAAGGGGCAAAGCCACCCTGATGGCGACTGCTGTAGGTTGCTGTCAGTGCCCCCATGGTGCGGCCATGAAAAGCGCCTTCCATAACGATAATGCCTGGTAATTCAACGCCCTTGTTATGACCAAACATACGCGCCAGTTTGATTGCAGCTTCATTACCTTCAGCCCCGGAATTACAGAAAAAGACGCGGCTCATGCCCGAAGCCTGACATAACTTTTCGGCAAGTTCTTCCTGTAACGGCACGCCATAGAGGTTGGAGGTATGGACCAGCGTTGCTACCTGTTCCTGAACGGCCTTGATAAAGCCCGGATGATTATGACCAAGGGCGCATACCGCAATGCCGCTGATGGCATCAAGGTAGCGTTTGTTCTCACTGTCATATAGCCATGACCCTTCGCCGCGGATGAAATCAACGGGGATTCGATTATAGGTCTTCATCAAGGCATCTGGATTGGCCATTTACTACTTCCTGATTATAAGGTTATAAAAAGTGTCTGAACCCGGGATTTTCCAAACCCAAAAAAAGCAAAAGGGCAGCAAGCGCCACCCCCAAAGGGAGGCGATTTTAATGAAAGCATCCGCAAGTCACAAGTCTCCAGTTAGAAGTGGCAAGTTACAAGTCTCAAGTCACAGGCAAAGCGAATGCGGATTCAGGCTTTCATCAGGATATTATTACGAAAAAAAAGCAGATATCGACTTACTCGCCCGGAGTTTTTGGTTCCTGAAATAAAAATCACTGAATTGGGACCGGCGCAGACGAATTTTCTTCGCTCCCGGGTCTGGCCTCTTTATAATTGCCTGCCATGAATGTTATCGAATTAAGTCTGTTCGCCTCGCGCATGGAAGCCGTGTGTGACGAAATGGGGGCCGTGCTGCAGCGCTCGGCTTTTTCCCCCAATATCAAGGATCGTCTCGATTTTTCCTGCGCCCTGTTTGATAAAAGTGGACTGCTATGTGCGCAGGCTGCGCATATTCCGGTTCATCTGGGCAGTATGGCCTATGCCATGGCTGACATTGTCGGGCAGTTTGACTGGCATGCCGACGATGTTCTGGTGCTGAACGATCCCTATCTGGGAGGCACACACCTGCCTGATGTCACGATTGTTGCACCGGTCTTCATTGACCAGGAATTAACGGCCTTCGCTGTGAACCGTGCCCATCATGCGAATATTGGTTCCGAGTCTCCCGGCTCCATGCCGATCACCAGCAAGCTGGCGGAGGAAGGCATTATCATTTCACCGCAGTTCCTGCTAAAGCGGGGGCAGTTGAATCGTCAGTTATGGCAATCACTGGAAGCCATTCATGGGCAACAGGGTGATTATAAGCTTGATGGTGACATGGCGGCTCAGGTGAGCTCGGTAAACACCGGTGTGCAGCGAATGCAGGAGTTGATAAACCAGCTTGGCACTCAAACCTTCCAGTCGGGACTGCAAGCGCTTAATGAATACGGAACGCGGATTGCGCTTGCCTGTCTGGCTGATATACCCAAAGGCGTCTATGAGTATGTCGATTTTATGGATGATGATGGTCTTGGACAGCTGGATATCCCGATACAGGTCTGCCTGGAGATTGCCGACGCCAGCATCACGGTGGATTTTGAGGGCACCAGCGAGCAGGTGGCGGGCAATATAAACTGCCCGTTACCTGTTGTCGCAGCCGCCGTGTTTTATGTGTTTCGTTGCCTGATGCCGGATTACGCGCCAGCCTGCGCGGGTCTTTTCAGTCCGATTAAGATCAAGGCGCCGGCAGCCTCCCTGGTCAATGCCTGTCATCCGGCGGCGGTGGCTGCGGGTAATGTGGAAACCTCCACACGTATTGTTGATACGGTTCTCGGGGCTCTGGAGAAGGCCCTGCCGCAGAGGATTCCGGCAGCCAGTCAGGGCAGTATGAATAATATAGCCATGGGCCATCGCGGACCAGCCGGGAGTTGGGACTATTATGAAACACTGGCCGGTGGTCACGGTGGCGGGCCTGATTTCGCAGGCCTCAGTGGCAGGCATTCTCATATGACCAATACCCTGAATACCCCCATAGAAAGCCTTGAGATGCATTACCCGATTCGGGTCAAGCAGTATGCCATTCGGGAATCCAGTGGGGGTGCGGGCAAGCACCCCGGTGGCAATGGCCTGGTGCGTGAATACGAATTTCTTGAGCCGGCCCAGGTAAGCCTGCTAACGGAAAGGCGCCGTCATCGCCCCTGGGGGCTGCAGGGCGGTGAACCCGGGCAGGCAGGAGAAAACTCCCTCAATGGAGAAGCACTAGCGGGTAAAATCTCACTTACGGTGCAGACCGGGGATTGTCTCGCCATTAGAACGCCCGGCGGGGGTGGCTGGGGTAAACCGGAGCAGTATTGACTGCGTATACACTTGAAATGAAGTAAAATGATCCCACTTACTTATTCATACTCTTTAAACTTGATCTAATATCAAACGCCTCATCGTTCAGTATTAAATCCATTAACCTCAGGAATTCTCATGAGCACTGAAAATAATATCGAAAGCGTAATCAAAGACCAGATTGTTGCTAATCCAATCATTCTTTATATGAAGGGCAATCCCAATCAGCCGCAGTGTGGCTTTTCTGCCCAGGCGACACAGATGTTAATGGCCTGTGGCCAGAAATTTGCCTACGTTGATATTCTCAGTAATCCGGATGTTCGCGCCAATCTTCCCAAGGTCTCTGACTGGCCTACATTCCCCCAGCTGTTTGTGGACGGAGAACTGGTCGGCGGCTGCGATATCATGACTGACATGTATCAGAAAGGTGAGCTTAAAACCCTGCTTGATGAATCTGCTGCGAAAAGAGAAGGGCAGGAACAGCAAGCCTGATAGCGTGAGCGCAAATGGCTTTGGAAAAAAGGGAGCAGCTTTGCTCCCTTTTTTTTGCTATTGAGAAAGCCGCCGGAATCAATACATAGATTCAGTGGAGATTTAATAGGACCTCAGCCTCATGGTGCCAGAGCCAACAAAAGTGCGCATCGGATCCCCCGGCGATCGCACGGGATTGTGACCAGCTGATGTCGGCGCAATAATTTTGCCTGGGGAAGACGGGTTACGTACAATCCGCCTTTCTTTTTTCGTCAAGAAAGTCACTTATGTCTGATAACGCCCGTGGCGTCTGGTATATGGCTCTGGCCACGTTTGTGTTCGGGCTCATGACTGTGTTTGTCAAACTGGTACCGTCCATTCCGCCCCTGGAAATTATCTTTTTTCGTGCTGTCATCGCCCTGATACTTTGCTACTGGGGATTAAAACGGGCGCGGGTATCGATTTGGGGGCACAACAAGGCCATGCTGATTATGCGCGGTGTGGCGGGCGTTATAGCCTTGTCCCTGAACTTTTGGCTGGTTCAGGAAATCCCCCTGGCAACCGCCTCCACATTGACTTACCTGGCACCGATATCGACGACCTTGATCGGCATCTGGTTTGTGAAAGAAAAGGTAAGCGCGATACAGGGATTGTTTTTTGCCACCAGTTTTACAGGTATCCTGGTGATTCAGGGATTCGATACCAGAGTATCGCTATTTCACCTGGGCGTGGGGCTGGTGACCTGTCTGTTTATGGGTATTGCCTATAACTGTGTGCGCAAATTATCCACTACCGAGCATCCCCTTGTTATTATTTTTTACTTTCCGGCGGTCTGTCTTCCTGTTACAGCGGTGGCCTGTCTTCTGTTCTGGGTGCAGCCGCAAGGCTGGGAATGGTTCTATTTGTTAATGGTGGGTATCACCAGCCAGGTGGCCCAGTATTTCATGACGCGTTCCTATCAGCTGGCCGAAATCTCTACGGTATCCATCGTCAATTACACCGGCATTATTTATGCCATCGTACTGGGCTATCTCATTTTTGGTGAAGGCTTTAACCTGTTGACCTATTTAGGGATGGCACTGGTAATCGTCGGCGTGATATTGAATATCGTATGGAAGCAATATAGCAAAAAGCCGCTGGTGACGGGTTCACCCTCCATAGTAATTGATGAGAAGCCCTTGTAGACTTTCCCCGACCAATAAAAACAATTACTTACCAGGGGGCAGTATGAGGGGACTTATTCACCTGTTGGCTGTTGGCATTTTTATTTCAAACGCCGTTTGTGCCTTCGCCCACCACAGCACAGTGGCTATTTATGATGCGTCGAAACGCATTGAAGTCACTGGCACTGTCACGTCAATATCCTGGCGCAATCCTCACGGACGGATTGTTCTTGATGTAAGGGATGAAGACGGCAAGCTGGTGGAATGGGAAGCGGAAGTGGCTTCCATAAGCGTGCTTCGGAACCGGGGGGTAAGATCGGATGTGATCAATGTTGGTGATGTGATCACAATTGCCGGTCAGCCCTCGCGTCGCAACCTGCCCATTATTTTTGGTACCAATGCGCTGTTGCCCAGTGGTTATGAATTTGATTTTGGCTCCCGTAGTGCTCATTTTCCTGAAGGTAAAAACGGCAACATCGTGGGCTACGAAAGGCCGGATGTGGATGTCTCTAACGCGATGGCATCAGCGGACGGCATTTTTCGCGTCTGGAGTACCATCATGAGTGATCCTGCTGCCTTTCCGATTTTCAAAGGGGATTATCCACTTAATGAAGCGGGACACAAGGCGCTGGAAGCCTGGGACCCCAATAGCAATTCCCTGTTTCAGTGTGGCAACAAGGGGACGCCCCTGATCATGATCAGTCCCATCCCCATGGATTTTGTCCATCAGGGTGAAGATATTCTCATGCGCATGGAAGAATACGATGCACGTCGACTGATTCACATGTCTCCGGAAGCCAGCGCACCGGAAGAACATACCCTGTTTGGGTTTTCCAGGGGCCATTGGGAAAACGAGACGCTGGTGGTGGAAACCGATCATATCGCCTCCGGCTACTTTGACCACATGGGGGCGAGACAAAGTGAGCAGATATTCATCGTGGAACGCTTCATTCCCAATGCAGATTACACGCGCCTGGATTATGAAATGACGGTGACAGACCCGGTATATTTTTCACAACCGTTTACCCTGAAACGCTATTTTGTCTGGTATCCGGAAATGACCGTGCATGACTACGAATGTCTTGAGCGTTACTGAACAGGGATAAGCAGACAGCGCCACTGACGCAGCCAGGGGCTGAGGAAGATATGCCAGCCTGTGGCGAACAAGACCCGCTATTATTAACAGGAGTGGGTGAAAGACCGCTCTGACGGATCAAGTCTGGACAAAAAAGCCTGGCAACCAGGTTTTGCACATCAGCATGGGTCTCACTACAATCGACTCATCATCGCGGTCATCGGGATCGCCTTCAGGGGGAATTGTCACTAATGCGAACACTACGAGTTTTTACCTTATTGATCATAACTTCGGCTTTACAAGTACAGGCACAGGATTTCTGGAGTGCCGAGGATCTTGGTGAACTGAGTAATAGTCTTTCCAGTCAGGTTGGCTCCAATAACGCCGCCATTCTCAACAATATCATTAATGAAGGCGGCTACTATGCTGCCATGGTGCACAGGGAGCCAGGGCCAGGTTTTTCCGAGCTGCATGCAGAAATGGCTGATATCTATTTTGTGACTGAAGGCAGTGCCACTATTGTTACCGGCGGCAGTATTGTTGATCCGATCGAGTCCTCACCGGGCGAAATTCGTGGCAGCAGAATAGAGGGGGGTGACTCCCGCTTGATTGGTGCAGAAGATATTGTTCATATCCCGGCAGGTTTGCCTCATTATGTTCTTGTTGGTGAGGGTCAGCAAATCACTTATTTCATTTTAAAGGCGAAGGGCTTGCTACCCGGAGAAAAAAGAGCCGCGATTTCGGCAATCCCTGGCGTAGTCAGGGAAGGTGCCAGCTGGCAACAAGTGTGGGCAGATTATGTGACTGCCGATGGCATTTTGGGGACTGCCGATGGGGGCGTTATGTTTGCCCAGGAGCAGACCGATACCGTCAAGAAGCTGATTAACGGCAATGAATATACGCTTTTTGAAAACACCAATGGCGGTGGCGCAGTATCACTGGACAATGATGGCCGGCTTTTTATTGCCGAGCGTGCCTGCAGTGAGCCGCTGAATGATGAGCTGGCAGGCTGTAACGAGTTGACCCGCATTGCGCAACTTGCGCCTGAATATCGTTTGCTGGCAAACAGTTTAGCTGATGGCTCGCCGCTGGGCAGAGTTAATGACCTTATCGCTGATGGCAGGGGCGGGGCGTTCTTTACGTCCCGAGGTGCATGGCATGTGAGTGCCGATGGTGAAATCAGTGTAGTGGCGGATGAGAATATTTTTTCCAACGGCATTATGCTTAACCGTGCGGGTGATGTGCTCTATGTCACCAATAATACTGAAGTGCTGGCCTTTGATGTGCGCCGTGATGGCAGTGCTCGCAACCGTCGCATATTTGCTGATCTTGATGGGGATAATGGTGGCGACGGTATGGCCATTGATAACGAAGGACGCCTTTATGTCACTGGCAATAAAGGGGTTCATGTCATTGATGAGAATGGTGAATATATTGGCCTTATACCCACACCGCGCCGGCCCATTACCATTGCCTTTTCAGGGCCGGACAAGAAAACACTCTACGCGCCATCAATGGGCGCCATTGGCGCTGATGGTCAGCAATGGACGACGCCCGAGGGCGTTCGCAATATTGCCATGACTATCTATACCCTGGAAATGGAAACGGCAGGTTTCCTTGGCAGACCGAAATAAGCAACCCTGAAAACAATAGCATCGGAAAAAAAGTATGAAGATAACCGTAGAGCTAAGTATGTACCCTTTTAAGGAAGACTATAAAACCCATATCAAGGCTTTTATTGATGAATTGAACAAGCGCACCGGCATGGTGATCACGACCTTTCCAACCTCGACTCTGGTGCATGGCGAATATGGCCATGTCATGGATACAATCAAAGAAATGATCGCCTGGAGTTATGACACTCATGGCCGGCAGGTGTTCGTTGCAAAGTTTATTCCAGGGCATGAGCTGGACTGATTGATGCCAATCCCTGAAATAGTTGCCGTAATACTGGCAATTGCCTATCTGTTACTTGCCGCCAGGGAGCACATTGCTTGCTGGGTCTGCGCTTTTATCAGCTCTGTCATTTACACCTTTGTGTTTTGGGATGTCAGTCTCCTGATGGAGTCAATGCTTAACATCTTTTATGCGGTGATGGCAGTGGTGGGCTGGTATGAGTGGCGTTACGGTGGCAGTAAGCATGGCGGTTTGTCTATTCGCAGACTGGCGTATTGGCAGCACATCTGTATCATCCTCGCAGCGCTGCTTCTGGCAGGAGTAAATGGTTGGCTAATGCATCGCTATACCTCCGCAGCCTGGCCTTTTCTGGATGCTTTCACCACCTGGGCCAGTGTACTGACCACTTTTCTGGTGATATGGAAAATTCTGGAAAACTGGATTTACTGGTTAGTCATAGATTCGCTTTCAATCTATCTCTATCTTGATCGGGGCTTGTATCTTACTGCGCTGCTATTTGCCGTGTACCTGGTGATTGCCATTTTTGGTTATCTACACTGGCGAAAGCTCTGGCTTGGCAATCAGCACAGTACTGCTTGAATCCTGATAATAAAAAAAGGCAGCTAGAGCTGCCTTTTTAAAGCGAATAAAGGGAAAATCAGTTTCCGCCTTCGTCCATTTTTTCCGACAGATAATTCTGAATACCTATATTTTCTATCAGGTAGAGTTGGGCTTCGATCCAGTCCACATGTTTTTCTTCATCATCCAGAATAGTGCGGAACAAATCGCGACTGACATAATCCTGTACGCTCTCGCTATAAGCTATGGCAGCACGCAGATCGGGAATGGCACGCATTTCCAGATCCAGGTCGCAGCGCAGCATTTCCTCGGTATGTTCACCAATGTGGAGTTTGCCCAGATCCTGAAGATTGGGTAATCCCTCGAGAAATAAAATTCGATCGATAATATGATCGGCATGTTTCATTTCATCAATGGATTCTTCACGGGTGTATTCTGCGAGTTCCTTCAGGCCCCAGTCTTCAAACATTTTTGCATGGAGAAAGTACTGGTTTATGGCAACCAGTTCATTGCCAAGTATAGTATTTAGATGTTCGATTACCTTGCTGTCGCCTTTCATAAATTCTTCCTGCTGTATTGTTAAAAAAAGTAAAAATGGCCGTGCCATCAAGGACGCTATTGTGGCGTTATGAGACAGAATTGTCCAGCTGCTGCTAACTTAAGTGATTAATTTATATGAATAAAGTATGAATACGAATGCTTATTGATCGTATTTTTATTCAGTAGGGGAGGATGGAAAAAATAAATGCAGATTGGCTTGCAGGCTCTGATTTCAGGCTTTCACAGCAGGTTCACATAGCAGGTTCACATAGCAGGTTCAAAGGGCGCCTTTTTGACGCTGGTTTCCACGATGCTTTGCGCAAGCTGGCTGCATCTCCCACATTGACTGGCTACGCCCAACTCTCGACATACTTCTTCAAAGGAGCCTGCACCAGCATTCACAAATTCCTTGATCTGGCGGTCTGTTACAGCTTTGCAAAGACATACGTACATGGCGTTTACGAATTTCCCTGAAATTGGTTAATCTGTTGTTTCATTGGTTGTTTATTCAATACTTGAGAATGCTAAGCTAAATGAGAATCATTGTCAAAAAGAAAATGTACAAAATCCCTGCTTTTTTTGACCCGCAATATTGTGCCCGGAATCAGTAGTTGGCCGTTATGATTTGGATCAAGTGGTGAAGGGGGACGGGTCAGACACTTCTGCTGAAAATGGCCTGGCGCGCCACTTCCTTGGCGGTTGCAAAATCAGCCTTGCCAGAACCCAGTTTCGGCAAGTCTTCAACCGTAATATAGGCGGCGGGTAAGGAGAGATTGTTGAGCCCGCCAGCCAGTAATCGGGGACGCAATGTACGCTCTTCCAGTTCATGGGTGGACAGGATGACAATCATTTCGCCTTTTTTGGGGTCCGGAACGTTGATCGCGAGAATTTCAATTTCCTCATCCTTGAGCGCTTCACGCAGGATACGTTCAACGGTTCCCAGGCCAATCATTTCACCGCTGATTTTTGCAAAACGCGCATAACGGTCTTCGATGTGAAGAAAGTTATCTTCGTCTATGTAGCCTTTGTCACCGGTAACATACCAGCGCTTGCCATCAATCTCTTTAATGACACCAGCTGTTAATTCCTGATTACCAAGATAACCCTTCATTACCTGGGGGCCTGCCACCATTATCATGCCAGCAGTGCCCCCGGCTAATGGCTCCAGTGATTCGGGGTCTGCGATACGCAGCAATGTCCCGGGAATAGGTTTGCCAACACTGCCTGGCTTGTTGTTATCCTTCAGGTGGTCACTGTCCAGATTGGGGAAGGGTGTATTTACCGTGGCCACCGGCGAAAGTTCCGTGCAGCCATAGCCTTCGTAAATAACCTTGTTGAAACGTTTGAAAAAGCCTGCACTGACCTCTGATTGCAGCTTTTCTGCACCAGCTACCGTAAGCCTGATTGTGGCAAGATCCTGTGCTTTGACCTTGTGATTTTTGATATAAAGCCGGAAAAAACTTGAGGTACCAAATAACAGGGTCGCCCTGTTTTCTCTTATTGTTTTCGCAATAACAACCACGTCTGTGGGATCGGGATGGCAGACCACTTTTATTCTTTCCAGCAAGGGCAGAAAAAGGCAGGCAGTCATACCAAAGGAATGAAAAATAGGCAGATTGGCAAGAATGACATCACTATCATCTGCATTAAGTATTTTGCTGACCTGTTTAACATTGGCAAGTATGTTTTTGTGACTCAGCATTACCCCTTTGGGATCACCTTCACTGCCACTTGAAAAAAGGATTACTGCTGTACTGTTCAGATCAGGTTTTGCACAATACCTCTTTTTGATTGATGCTGCGGAAAAAAGCTTGCACCCTAGCAGGGTTAGTAATTTCTCCGGCATGGAAATGCTGGCATGAACGTCTTCCAGCATTATCAGATTGACCTTGTCTGCCAGGGGCGCAAGGTCCATACCGCGGGCTTCACACTTTTGCAGAAATCTGGATGAGGTGTATACAGATTTCAGACCGGCCTGCTCAATGGCGGAAATCATGCCTTCAAGCGGTGCTGTGTAATTCAGTGGTACCAGGGTTTTTCCCAGCAACATGACAGCCATCCCTGAAAGCAGGCCACCGGCTGTGGTGGGCAGCAGTAGCCCAACGTTTTGTTCGGGGCTTAGTTTGGCAATCCGTCTGGACAGCAACAGGGAACCGGTCAATGCGGTTTTGGCTTTTAGATTTGATCCCAGCGTGTCTGCCAGTACCAGAGGATTGCCTCTTGCCTTCGACGTGTCTATCCAGTGCTCACCCAGAGAAGGTAAAGTCTCCAGATATTCCATCCAGGAGGGCATTGAATTGTCTTCGGGGAATGGGATCATGCGACTAATTCTGATTATTCTTGTTTGATAATATTTAATTATTGTATTGATCGATTCCGGTAGCGCTGAAATCGCAAAAGTAAAACACCAATAATAGACTGTAAGTCACTAAAGATACCAGTTGCTAATGAAGAAAACTGGCGTCAAAAGTTGACTAAAATCGATTGAAGCTGAATTTGTTGGTAATAAGTAAAATCGGGATAAATATATTTACCCCGGTTTTATTATAGGGCCAACGGAAATGTCGCCCTGTGTGGAATGGTTTTTACAGCGTGTGATCGTGAGCAAAGCACGGATAATTATCAGCGCATTATCACCTTGGTAAAACACTCAAAAAACGAAGGGCCAGTATTAATTACGCTCAGGAAAAAGCAATAACATCCAGACCTTCAAGTTTGCTCAATACTTTCTCTGAAGTATTGCCTTTCATAAGGGCTTTGGTTCCGTGTCTTGCCAAAGTGCCAATGAGCACCGTGTCGGCATCGATTTCTTTTGCGTAACGGGAAATCACTGTTGCAGGGTCACCTTCCTCGGCATGAACCCGGTCAGTTGGCAGCCCGGAAATTTTCATGATCCTTTGGCGATCAGGGAAGTGCATGCTGTCTTTATAGGCATTGACGACAAAAAAATCCGCACCATAGTGTTTCGCAATATTCTGGCCTTCTATGAGAATTTTTTCATTCAACCTGGCGTATTCTGCTTCATCCTGCTTTTGGATATTAATGGCTGCCAGAATTTTCTTGCGTGGTTTAATGTCACTGGAACGAACAATAGTGACCGGAGCCACAGATGTTCGTAAAAGAGCCCACTGCTGATTGCTGAACAGGCCTTTCTTGCTTCCCTGGGAATCGGGCATAAAAATATGGTCAGGCTGGAAACGTTGGGCACTATTCAGAACTGCTTTCTGCCATTCATTTGACCAGCAAAGTTCAAAGCTGAATGAGGCGCCGGCATTTTTTAGTTTATCCGTAATAGCATTGAGCCAAACATCATCACGGTAAAGATCGTCATTGTCGGCAGAAAGTTTTGTGTTTTCATTATCCACGCTTATAAAAAGATGGACATGAGAGCCTGCTTCCTTGATCTCTGAGGTGATTATAGCTCGTTCCAACGCCAGGTGCTGATTCTGTGTTGCTTCAATAATAACTAATACCTTTCTACCATCTGCCATGCTTATCTCCTGAAAAATATAAATAACTGATTGAACTATAAAGCCATGACAGGAAATCACCTTGACTTTAATCAACTGCAAACAAGTGTCTGGGTGGAAGATTCTACTTTGAACTACAAAGACTATTCTGTTGGCACCGAATACAGAAAGGTGAGCTTGATGCTAATTTGAGGTGTTTTTTCAGGTTTTTTGGCAGAGGGATTTCAGGATAAAGGCCAGCCACCAAGTTTTTGCCAGCGGTTTATTATAAAGCAAAAAAGTTCTGCGGTTTTTTCGGCGTCATAACGTGCCGAGTGTGCCTCTTCATTATTGAAATCAATCCCGGCACATTCGCAGGCTCGTGACAGCACTGTCTGACCAAATGCGAGCGCGCTCATTGATGCCGTATCGAGGCTGGAAAAGGGATGAAATGGATTGCGCTTGAGGGCATTTCGTTCTGCGGCGGCATTAACGAAGCCATGATCAAAATGGGCATTATGTCCCACCAGGATGGCACGAGTGCAGAGTTCTTCCTTCATTTTTTTGCGAATATTCTTGAACAATTCCCTGAAGACGTCCGGTTCCTTGTGGGCAATTCTTAGCGGATGATGCGGGTCGATCCCGGTAAACTTTAATGCAGACTCTTCAAGGTTGGCCCCAGGAAAAGGTTCGACCCTGAAAAACCAGGTGTGCTCAGGTTCAAGAATACCATTCTCATCCATGCTAACGGTGACTGCGGCAATTTCAAGAAGAGCGTCAGTTGCGCTGTTAAAGCCGCCGCATTCAACATCTATCACAACGGGTAGAAATCCACGAAAGCGACCCGCGAGTGGCGATGAAGATTTGGTTTGGGTTTCCGGATTATTCATTGATATTTTTATTCGCTGACAATTGACCAGGAAAGTTGCTTGCCGGCAAACAGGGGAATGATCTGCTGTGTGCCGATTGAGTAGCTGGGAGGCACTGACCAGCTTTCCTTGCGCAGGGTTATTTGTTCATGGTTTCTGGGCAGACCATAAAAATCCGGACCATGAAAACTGGCAAACGCTTCCAGTTTATCCAGGCTATTGAGTTGTTCAAATATTTCAGCATACATTTCAAGAGCGCCAAAGGATGAAAAACACCCGGCACAGCCGCAAGCAGCTTCTTTTTTGTCAACACCATGGGGGGCGGAATCAGTCCCAAGGAATAATTTTGATGAACCACTGGCCACCGCGTCCAGTAAAGCCTGCTGATGAATATTTCTTTTCAGTACTGGCAGGCAGTAATAATGGGGGCGAATCCCGCCAGCCAGCATATGGTTGCGATTGAACAGCAGATGCTGGGGCGTGATGGTGGCAGCAATGTGATGGTCGCAGGAAAGCACAAATTCCACGGCGTCGCGGGTTGTTATATGTTCGAACACTATTTTCAGTGATGGATATCTGGCATGCAGGGGGATCAGCACTTCATCGATAAAGACTTTTTCTCGGTCGTAAATATCCACTTCATGCCGCGTTACTTCACCATGGATCAACAGGGGTAGATTCAGCTCGATCATTTTTTCCAGTGCTGCATAGGTGTTGCTGATATCAGTCACGCCTTGATCGGAATTTGTAGTGGCACCGGCAGGATAAAGTTTTACGCCGAAAACAATACCACTTTCTTTCGCCCTGATAATTTCTTCGGGGGAGGTCACATCCGTGAGGTAGAGTGTCATCAGGGGCTGAAAAGCACTGCCTTTAGGGACCTGGGCCACTATTCTGTCACGGTAGGCCTGTGCAGCGGCGGTGGTGGTAACAGGGGGTACCAGGTTGGGCATAATGATTGCGCGCCCCATAGTGCGGGCGGTATGGGCAACTGTGTCAGGCAGTGCAGCACCATCGCGTAGGTGAAGGTGCCAGTCATCTGGCCTGGCCAGGGTAATTTCCTGCATTACTGGGGACTTCCTGTAAATTTACTGTTGCTTGGCTGTAGTTGGTGTAATTTCCAGATTATAACAGCTCTTGTCGCTTAACGATGCTCCCTGATGTGCTTGGTTATTATGGTTGTTTGCGACTGCCAGCCTGAATGGTGGAATACCGTTAATTGCTCACCAATATATACGATTCATTTCGCAAATTACGCTGGCAGCGTTACAATACCCGCCTTTTTTCATCACGGGCAAGTAATAGTCGCCCCAAGTCTAGTTGTCACATCAGGAGAGTTTGATGTCGGATATCAAGAAAGTTGTATTGGCTTATTCAGGTGGCCTGGATACTTCAGTAATCGCCAAATGGTTGATGGATGTATATCAGTGTGAGGTCGTCACATTTACCGCTGATGTGGGGCAGGGCAAGGAAGTTGAGCCTGCTCGCGCCAAGGCAGAGGCGCTGGGAATTAAGGAAATTTATATTGATGATATCCGCGAAGAATTCGTACGTGATTTTGTCTTTCCCATGTTTCGTGCCAACACTGTTTACGAAGGCGAATACCTGCTGGGCACCTCCATTGCACGCCCTCTGATTGCCAAACGACTGGTGGAAATTGCCGAGGAAACCGGCGCTGATGCTGTTTCCCATGGTGCTACCGGTAAAGGCAATGACCAGGTGCGCTTTGAACTGGGTGCCTACGCACTGAAACCGGGAATCAAGATCATTGCGCCCTGGCGTGAATGGGATTTGAATTCCCGTGAGAAGCTCATGGCCTATTGCAAGGAACACAATATTTCTGTTGAGCAAAAACGTGGCAATGAATCACCGTATTCGATGGACGCGAACCTGCTGCATATCTCCTATGAAGGCGGCATTCTGGAGGATCCTTCTGCAGAGCCCGAGGAAAGCATGTGGCTGTGGTCAGTGTCTCCCGAGAATGCGCCAGACGAACCTGCCTATATTGAGCTTGAGTTTGAGCAAGGCGATATTGTGGCCATTAATGGCGAGAAACTATCACCGGCCACAATACTTGAAGAGTTGAACAGGATAGGGGGAGCCAATGGTATCGGTCGTACGGATATTGTTGAAAACCGTTATGTGGGGATGAAAGCCCGGGGCTGTTATGAAACCCCGGGTGGCACCATCATGCTGAAAGCACACAGAGCCATTGAATCGTTGACGCTGGACCGTGAAGCGGCGCATTTGAAAGATGAATTGATGCCACGCTATGCCTCGCTGATTTATAACGGCTATTGGTGGTCGCCAGAGCGTGAAGCGCTGCAGGCGTTGATTGATAAAACCCAGGAGCATGTGAACGGCACGGTCCGTCTCAAGCTTTACAAGGGTAATGTTATCGTTGTCGGTCGTCAGTCAGAAGAATCTCTCTATGATGACATGGTGGCGTCTTTCGAAGATGATGCCGGCGCCTATGATCAGCATGACGCCGAGGGCTTCATTAAACTGAATGCTTTGCGTTTGCGCACACTGGCCAGCAAGCGCAAGGAATCGTAAAACCTTAAAAAACAATAGGCAAGGCAGGCCAGCTTAGTCTGTGGTCAGGCGCTGACAATTGTCGGCTTTTCAGGGCGAACCTAACACCTTCGCCCTGAACTGACGGTCTAGTCCAGTTCTTTGTTTTTATATTCACACAGGTCTGAAATAACGCAGGAGCCGCAACGTGGTTTGCGTGCGACGCAGGTATATCTGCCATGGAGAATAAGCCAGTGGTGGGCATCCAGAATGAATTCTTTCGGTATGAACTTCATCAGTTTCTTTTCCACTTCCAGCACATTTTTACCCGGCGCAATTCCGGTGCGGTTGGATACTCTGAAGATATGCGTGTCTACCGCCATGGCAGCTTCGCGGAAGGCCGTATTGAGGACGACATTGGCGGTTTTACGGCCAACACCGGGCAAGGCTTCCAGTGCTTCCCTGGTATTGGGCACTTGCGAGCCATGTTGCTCAATGAGAATTTTGCAGGTTTTGATGATATTGGCCGCCTTGGTATTAAACAGACCGATGGTCTTGATGTAATTTCTCAGTTTTTTTTCACCCAGGGCGACGATAGCTTTCGGAGAGTTGGCCACAGGAAACAGTTTTTCGGTGGCTTTGTTTACACTGACATCGGTGGCCTGGGCTGAAAGCATGACGGCGATCAGCAGCTCAAAGGTTGAATCGTATTTCAATTCCGTGGTGGGCGTGGGGTTTTCGTTACGCAGGCGTGTAAAAATCTCGGTTCGTTTTGTTTTATTCATCCGGTCACCCTGACGCGCTTGCCTGCCGTTGGCTGCGGTTTTTGAGGAGAGGGACTGGCGAGTTTCCTGTCAATAATATTCTTCAAGGCAATAAGGCCGCCCATAAAAAGAAAGGCGCCCGGTGGCAGGATAGCCAGCAGAAAAGGTTTATAGCTGGACGATAGCTGCACGGTCCAGTTGCCAGCAAAAGGCAGCAGACGGTCCATATTGGCAAATATGGCGCCGGTTCCGGCTAATTCCCTGAACATGCTAAGCACGAGCAGAACGCCGGCAAAACCCAAACCGGTCATCAAACCATCGAGAAGTGAAGGGACCAGGGCATTTTTCGAGGCAAAGCTTTCCGCACGGCCGAGAATGGTGCAATTGGTGACGATGAGGGGAATGAAGATGCCCAGTGCCTGATAGAGTTCGATGGCAAATGCATGGAGCAGTAATTCTGCACAGGTAGTGAAAGTCGCAATAATCAGCACAAATACCGGCAGACGAATAGCGGGGCCTAGCCGGTGCCGACTCAGGGAGACCATGCCATTGGATCCCAGTAATACGCCGATTGTAGCCAGTCCCAAACCGGATGCATTGACGACAGAGTTGCTCACTGCCAGTAAAGGGCACAGGCCAAGCAGCTGAACCAGTGCGGCATTATTGGTCCACAGCCCCTGCCTGATAATTTCCCTGCTTTCAGCCCTGGCGGGTGACCCGGCTTTCGGCCCGGAGTCAGGCGAAATGGGATTCAGGCTGGAATTGGAATTGGAATTGGAAGTAGATAGCGCCATTATCAAATCCGGTTTATGGAACTCGCAAGCTGGTCCTGGTTTAACTGAAAAAAAGTCAGCGCTCTTTCTACCGCATTAAGCACGGCCCGGGTAGTAATGGTAGCACCGACCAGTTGATCAAATTCGCCACCCTCTTTAATAACCTTCCAGCGGGATTGTCGCGGATTCGTCAATGATTTGCCATCGAAGCCAAGAATCCAGTCTGAAATCGTAAAATCTATTTTGTCCCCCAATCCGGGCGTTTCTTTATGTGCCAGTACGCGTACTGCCGAAACCTGGCCATTGGCCAGAATCCCCACCAGCAAAAGTATATTGCCGCTGTAACCGTCATGGGCTTCAACCGGGAGAATGATGCCTGAAAACATACCATCGAGTTGGCCGCTATAGGCCTGGCGTGGGAAAGAGAGTTGCAAGAGGTCAGGCTGGCTGAAGGAAGGGGCATCAGGAGTCAGAGTAAATGTATCCAGCAGCAGATCGTTATCATGCAGAGCTTGAGGAAAAACTTCAGCAAGCGCGCGGCGCTCCGCAAGGCGCTGTTGTTCCTGGATTCTGTCCACAGTTGCCAGGTTGACTACGCCAAGTAACAGAGCGGCCAGCAGGGCAAAAAAACCGAGTACAAGCGTGGTTTTGATAATAGTGGTGCGCAGGCTGTTTGTTGTGTCATTGTCCATGGCTGCTTCCGTTTTGCTGCAGGCGTACGAAATAATCTATAGCCGGGGCGGCAAAGTTCGCCAACAGGACAGCAAAGGCGACACCATCAGGATAGGCTCCCCAAATGCGGATACAGTAAATCAACAGGCCAATAAGCCCACCGTAAACCAGTTTGGCCTGCTTAGTGGCAGGGCCTGAAACCGGGTCTGTTGCAATAAAGAATGCGCCAAACATGGCAGAGCCCCCAAACAGGTGAAAAAACGGCGAACCATGACTGGCTGAGCT
>JAUHWU010000262.1 GCA_030427065.1 Gammaproteobacteria bacterium
ATCAGCTCGGATAGCGGTATTCCTGACAAGTACGACGCGACTTATGAGCCGCGGGGCAATCCGCTGGCTGACTAGAGATTTGCTCTTTTGGGTCTCGGAGACAAGAATAAACAAGTCCGGGGCAGAGTCACTTGAACCTCAAGCTGCTCTGCCATTTTTTTGATGGCAATTTCTCCGGGAGGGGAAGGTGGTAAGGAAAATGATACAGGCAGTATTGATAATCCTGGTGGCAGCTATAGTGATTTTCACCTTCCTGCTTTATCGCATGGGGGTAGCCAGTAGATCCATGCAGGTCGCCTCGGGGTATGAGAATGGCCAGTTGCTTGATTGCCCGGCCACGCCAAACTGTGTATCCAGTCAGGCGCCTGCTACTGACAGCCATTACATAGCCCCGATTGAATTGGTTGATGACTATGGCTGGGAAGCCATTGAGTCCTTGCTGGCGGATATGAAAGAGGCTGTTCAGGTAAGGCGTGATGAAAATTATGCCTATTACACCTTCCAGACGCCGCTGTTTGGGTTCGTTGATGATGTGGAATTTCTGAAGGTCGAGGACGAGGGTGTCATCCATATGCGATCTGCCTCGAGGGTCGGACGCGGTGACATGAATGCCAACCGCAACAGGCTGGAACAGATTCGTTCGAGCCTGTAATGCCCTGTGGTATTTTCTCCTGCTTTATCAGGAGAAAATACCGTAAGCCTGTCAGTTATTCTTCCGTATCGTAAGTGTGCCAGTTGTCGTAATCGGGAAGTGTGATTCTGCCATCCCAGAAGCCCTTGTTGTTTTCATTGCAGGAATATTCCAGCAGCCCCAGGCCATCTTCCATACGGGTAAAAATACGTCGATTGCTCCAGGGCTCACTATAGTAAATCGGGTCATCAATGGTGATTTCATAGTTGATGCTATCGGCATCACGCAGAGAGAATTTTTCTGTCACGGTAATTTTGTCGCTGTGGGGATGGCCCACTGTATCCAGGCGGGTTTTTCCGTTGTATTTACGGGTGGTCACCACCAGTGTATCGCCATCCCACCGGGCATGTGAATTGCCATACCAGGTCGCTGGTAAACGCGAGCTCATGTCTTCACCGCCAATTTTGAACGCATGATGCCAGGTGTTGACCTCAAACAGGTAGGCAAAGGCATCGTCAGTCTGGAAAAACTGTACCGGATTGGGTGAATTCATGGAGCGAACATGCCCGAAGGGCAGGCAGGCACCGGTGTAATCACCTTCTGAGGAGTCATAGCGCTCAAAGTTCAGTTTGCCGGCAGCCGTGAAGGGAAGCTCCCCCGGACCGAACTGGCTCCTGCCATTACTGCCGGCCATATCTGGCACATAGGGAAACTCCCACACCCCGTTAAAATCGGGTTTACCACTGGCGGTACGCGGAATATCGGAATCCTGGGCAGTGGCCTGCTGGAAAAGGCCTGTGGCAAGGAAAATGGAAAATACGGTGGTGAGAATTGCTTTTATCAGTTTCATGCTTGAGTCCCCTGTTTTACTGGTTGCCAACCAGTGAATGACGCGTCTGCACAGTGAGCCTATAGTCGGGTCAATGTACATAGAG
>JAUHWU010000135.1 GCA_030427065.1 Gammaproteobacteria bacterium
GAGTAAAAATCCGGAGAAAAAGTCACAAGAGAAAGCCACGAGAGAAAGCCCTGCTGGACAGTCCGAAGAGAGCATCCTGACAAACAATAGTTTATTTGCTAATGAGAAAAACAACACCTCATTTACCAATGCTGATCATCATTGCTTTATTGCTAATGATGGGCTGCAGTAGCCCCTACCAGTCACCAGTGACCGAGATTGATGAGCCACGCTTTCTCGACTCAGACAGGATCCATCGTGTAAATTCAGGTGAGACACTTTATGCTGTCGCCTGGATTTATGATCTGGACTTCCTGCATATCGCGCGGGTAAATAACCTTTCCTCCCCATACACAATTTTTCCTGGCCAGATATTGAATGTTGACCCGCGCGCGATTGCGTCACCGCAAACCCGAAGCAACACTGCCAGTGTATCTCAGGCAACCAGTAGAACCCGGGAAGTGACGCGCTCAACCTCAACACAAACCAGGGCTCCAGTCGCTGGCTCAAGTAATAATCCTGCGACAGCCCCGGCAGCATCTGGCCCTACAGGGCGCCCCGCAGCGACTGCCTCCGTTCAGGTAAATCCTGTAGTTGTCCGTCAGGGACCTGTCAATTGGGCTTGGCCGGCGCAGGGCAATATTATTGGCCGCTTTTCTGATACCGGCGTGGAAACCAAAGGCATTAATATTGCCGGCAAAACAGGCGACCCTGTCAGTGCAGCAGGCGATGGGGAAGTCGTCTACGCCGGTAGAGGACTGCTTCGCTATGGCGATCTCATTATCATAAAACACAATGACCGGTTTCTCAGCGCCTATGCTCACAATAGTGCAATGTTGGTCAGTGAAGGCGATAAAGTAAGCCGTGGCCAGAAAATAGCTGAACTAGGATCCACCGGGGTAGATACCGAGATGTTACATTTTGAAATTCGTCTGGAAGGCAAGCCAGTAGATCCGCTTGCCTATCTTCCGTCACGCTCCTGATTTTTTTGTCGACAGAAAACTGACTTGGTGTATACTGAAAAAGTGGATGCAATGAGGTGAAATATCGAAAAGTGCAGCTGAATAGCGCTAATTAAACAGCTGCAATTAAACAACAAAAGTTCCAAAACTAATATTTAAAAGGACTTAAATATGGATAATGGAAAGAAGTTTCCAAACACATTCACTGCACCCGCCCTGATCTCAAACGATGATTCTCATTCTCAATCGCGACAGTCGTCACCCTCTGAAAGCCTGCATTCTGAAAATAGCCAAACGCTGAAACCCTCATCGAGGCTTCCTGATTTTACGACCCTCTATCTCAATGAAATTGGGCGCAAAAAATTGCTGTCTGCTGAAGAAGAGTTGGTGTTGGCAAGAAAAGTGGTTGGAGGAGACAGGCAAAGCAAGAATCTGATGATTGAAGCGAACTTGCGCCTGGTGGTGACGATAGCAAAGCGTTATTTGAACAGGGGCTTATCCCTGCTGGATTTGATTGAAGAAGGCAATCTTGGCCTTATACGTGCAGTCGAAAAATTTGACCCTGAATTAGGCTACCGCTTTTCTACCTACGCAACCTGGTGGATCAAGCAAAATATTGACCGTGCGCTGATGAATCAGTGCCGCACTATTCGTTTGCCGGTACATGTGATGAAAGACCTGAATACCTGCCTGAAAAACATTAGAGAGTTGTCCGATGAGTTGGGTCGTATACCCAGTGAGAAAGAAATCTGCAAGCGCACTGGCAAACCCCTGAAGCAGCTGAGAAAGCTCCTGCATAACAATATCCATACCAGTTCAGCAGATATCCCTTTGGCAAATGATCAGGAACTGACAATGATGGATGTGTTGGCGGATTCTGATTCCAGTGATCCTGCCGTCCAGCATCAGGAAAACGATTTTCATTCGAGCCTCGAACAATGGATAGATCAATTGCCGGAAAAACAAAGTGAAATACTGGCCAGACGTTTCGGGTTGCGCGGTTTTGAATCGAGTACGCTGGAAGATATTGGCAAAGAAGTGGGTCTGACCCGCGAGCGAGTCAGGCAGATTCAGATTGATGCACTTAAAAAATTAAAACGCTTAATAGAAAGGGAAGGCCTTAATCTGGAGTTATTGTTTAGCTGAAAGACACTTTAGCCAACTGTCTTTCAGCTATTTCCGTTACGGGCTTTATAGTTGACTTGCAGGAGTCCTTACGGCCAGTCTTTTTCCAGATATTCACGTTTGTTTGGTTTGCCTGCCCATTCTTCTGCATCGGGAAGGGCCTCTTTCATTTCGGAGATTACTTCCCATTTTGCGGAGAGCTCTTCATTTAGCTGGAGGAAATCTTTCTGATCGTCCGGTAACTCGTCATCAGCATAAATGGCATCTACCGGGCATTCAGGCTCGCAGAGAGCGCAGTCAATGCACTCATCCGGGTTGATGACCAGCATGTTGGGACCTTCATAAAAACAGTCAACAGGACAGACTTCCACACAATCAGTGTGCTTGCATTTGATACAGTTTTCACCAACGACAAAGGTCATTATTATTCTCCTTATTCCCTATATTCCCCGGCATTCGTATGACTGACGAAGAACAGGGGGACTCTATTGCAGAAAGCCGACATTTTACCTGATAGATTCGGAATTAGTAAATTAAAGGAGTTGGCTAAATCCACCTCAGCTATCCAGCATTTCTTTCAGTCGATAAAGCATGTCCAGTGCCTGCTTTGGCGTGAGGTCATCGGCATTGATTTCTTCGAGGAGATTCACTGCGCGATGCTGGATTTGCGGCATAAACAACTCTGCCTGTCTTGATTCCACCGCGCTTGATGCCGCGGAGGATTGCCGATCATCCTGCTCCAGCTGTGACAGTTTCTTGCGTGCCCTGTCGATGACGGAAGAGGGAATCCCGGCCAGTTGGGCAACCTGGAGTCCATAGCTTTGATTGGCAGGACCGGGCTCTACTGAATGCAGAAAGACAATGCCCTTGTCATGCTCTGTGGCATTGAGATGTACATTGCAGATTCCGGGATAAAGATCGGGTAAAGCCGTAAGTTCAAAATAATGGGTAGCGAAGAGTGTCAGGGCTTTGACTTGTGAGGCGATATAAACAGCACTGGCCCAGGCCAGGGAGAGGCCGTCAAAAGTACTGGTGCCGCGCCCGATTTCATCCATCAGGACGAGACTGCGGTCGGTAGCATTGTGCAGAATATTGGCCGTTTCAGTCATTTCCACCATGAAAGTAGAACGCCCACCGGCCAGATCATCTGAAGAACCAATGCGGGTAAAGATTCTATCAATGGGGCCGATTCGCGCTGACTCCGCCGGGATGTAACAGCCGGTATGGGCCAACAGAATTATCAGTGCGGTCTGGCGCATGTATGTTGATTTACCACCCATATTGGGGCCAGTAATAACGAGCATGGTGTTGTCAGAGTCCAGCTTGATGCCATTGGCCACAAAACTGCCTTCCATCACCTGTTCCACAACGAGGTGGCGCCCCTGACTGATGCTGATGCCAGGTTCATCGCTTAATTGCGGGCAATTCAAATTCAGGGCTATCGCACGTTCAGCAAAATTTGTCAGCACATCCAGTTCACTCAGCGCGTAGGCGGTTTGCTGGAGGGAGGGTAAATCTTTGGCAATGGTTTCAAGTAGTTCGTCGTATAAAAGGCGCTCACGAGCCAGGGACTTGGCCCGCGCACTAAGTGCCCTGTCTTCAAATTCCTTCAGTTGCGGTGTAATAAAGCGTTCAGCATTCTTCAAGGTCTGACGTCGTATATAGTCAGCGGGGACTTTTCCTGATTGCATACGGCTGATTTCAATGTAATAACCATGGACGCGGTTATAACCCACCTTGAGGGTTGAAATGCCACTGCGTTGTTTTTCTTCAGTTTCCAGGCGTGAAAGAAACTCACCGGCATTGCTACTCAGTTGACGCAGCTCATCGAGCTCCTGGTCAAAACCATCGGCAATGACACCTCCTTCACGAATGACTACTGGCGGGTTCTCAAAGATTGCTGCCTCCAGCAACTTGCTGAGTTGCGGGTAGGGCTGGATATTTTCAGACAGTACATTCAGGCGAGGTGCATCAATCTCACCAAGCTGGGCCTGCAGTGCGGGCAAAATGGCCAGAGCATCCCTCAGATTGGACAAATCCCTGGGTCGCGCACTGCGCAGGGCAACACGTGACAGAATGCGTTCAAGGTCTCCGGCCGGTTTAAGCGTGTCATGCAAAGTTTCAAAACGATAATCAACAAGCAATGCGGCAATGGCATCCTGGCGCAGGCGTATCTGCTCGTGGTTTCGAATCGGACGATGTAACCAGCGGTTAAGCATGCGCGTACCCATTGGAGTGGCGCAGCAAGAGAGAATGCCCAGCAAGGTATTTTCAGAACCGCCAGCCAGATTGCGATCGATCTCAAGATTGCGACGGCTGATACTATCAAGCACCAGACTGTCATCACTGTTTTCAACCCGAATAGACTGGATATGCGGTAGCTGATTTTGTTGGGTTTCCTGAGCGTAATTCAGCAGGCATCCGGCCGCCTGCAAAGCGATATCAAGATCAGCACAACCAAAGCCTTCAAGAGAGTCAGTGTTAAATTGCTGCTTCAGCAAGCGAATGGCTGAATCCAGGTCAAATTCCCAGCCGGGTCGCTGGCGCAGTCCGCGATGTCGACTAATTTCGTCTGGCAGCGAATAGGCCTCCGGAGCAAGTATCTCGGCAGGGTTAATGCGGTTTATTTCACTGAGCATCGAGGCCTCATTAGGCACCTGTGAAACAAAGAAGCGACCACTACTGATGTCCAGAGTCGCAATGCCCCAGCTGTCCTTGTCAGGGAAAAGGGCGAGCAATAAATTATCCCGGGTTTCCTTCAACAGTGCCTCATCGCTCAGGGTACCTGGCGTGATCAGACGAACAACCTTGCGCTCAACAGGTCCCTTGCTGGTGGCGGGGTCACCAATCTGTTCACATATCGCGACTGAAACGCCAGCGTCGACGAGCTTGGCCAGGTATCTGTCGGCGGCATGGTAGGGGATACCGCACATGGGAATAGGGGTGCCGGCAGACTTGCCGCGTGCGGTTAGCGTAATGTCCAGAAGTCTGGAGGCTTTTTGGGCATCGGAGTAAAAAAGCTCGTAAAAATCCCCCATGCGATAGAACAACAGTTCATCAGGATGCTCAGCCTTGACCTTCAGGTACTGCTGCATCATGGGGGTGTGCTGGGTGGACGATTTGCTCAAAAGAGTGTCGGCAGGTTGACTAGGAAAACAAGCGACTGATTCTACGTTATATAAAAATAAGGCTCCAATTTTTTCATGCTTATATTTGCCAATAAGTGACTGAAAAAGTGATTTCTATTTTGAATAAAACCACTTTATCTGCTTTAATGAATGCAAGCAAAGCACGACATTTTTTGGGCAGATCTCGAAGAAATCATCTGCGTTATCTTGCCAGAACAAGCTAATTTCCAGCGACTAGATTATTTAAACTTTAACCCTCAAGGATTCCAACCGGTAATGGCTGAACAACAAGATTCGAATAAAGAAAAAGCACTCTCTGCGGCACTCTCACAAATAGAAAAGCAATTTGGTAAAGGCTCCATGATGCGTCTTGGAGACTCCGAAACCATTGCCGTGCCAGCCATTTCAACCGGTTCTCTTGGTCTTGATATTGCCCTGGGCGTGGGTGGTTTGCCACGGGGGCGCGTGGTTGAAATTTACGGTCCGGAATCTTCCGGCAAGACAACACTGGCATTGCAGGTCATCGCTGAAGCCCAGAAACTCGGCGGCACGTGTGCGTTTGTTGACGCGGAACATGCACTGGACCCAATCTATGCTGAGGCCCTCGGCGTTGACGTGGACAACCTGCTGGTCAGTCAGCCGGATACCGGCGAACAGGCGCTGGAAATCTGCGACATGATCGTGCGCTCAAGCGCGGTAGATGTTGTAGTTATTGATTCGGTAGCGGCGCTAACCCCAAGAGCAGAAATCGAAGGCGATATGGGCGATTCCCATATGGGCCTGCAGGCCCGTCTGATGTCGCAGGCATTGCGAAAAATGACAGGTAATATCAAGACTTCCAATACCCTGGTGATCTTTATTAACCAGATTCGTATGAAGATTGGCGTTATGTTCGGCTCGCCTGAAACCACCACCGGCGGAAACGCTCTCAAATTTTACGCCTCGGTACGTCTGGACATTCGCCGAATTGGTGCCATCAAGGAAGGTGATGAGGTGGTGGGTAATGAAACACGGGTCAAAGTGGTCAAGAACAAGGTGGCTCCGCCATTCAAACAAACTGAATTCCAGATTCTTTACGGCAAGGGGATTTCCCGCTTGGGTGAAATCATTGACCTGGGTGTTCAGCATGACCTGGTGGAAAAAGCCGGCGCCTGGTATGCCTATAAGGGTGACAAGATTGGCCAGGGCAAGAAAAATGCAATGGCCTGGCTGGAGGAAAATCCAGCAGCGGCGCAGGAAATTGAGCTGGCGTTGAGGGAAAAACTTCTCGCCAAGCCCAAAAAGAAAGGTCAAGTTGAAGAAATCGTTCCGCAAGAAGGGGCAGAACCTGAAGTAGCAGAAGCCAAGTAGTCCAGGCTAACCAGGGTAAATAGTTTCTCCAGAACAAATAACAGCATTATTTGTCTGTATTAGTTTCAGCCATGCCACGACGTACAGATGAAAAACCTGAAATTACTGCCCGCCGGGCCGCCATGAACTTGCTGGCCCGTCGGGAGCAGTCCTTCCATGAATTACTTCAAAAGCTGACGCAAAAATACCCGGAGCTGGACACCAGCGACATAATTTTGCCGGCATTGGAAAGATTACGTGACGAGAATCTTCAGTCTGATGAACGCTTCGTCGACTCCTACGTGCGTTACCGAAGAACCCGGGGAGTGGGTCCCCTAAAAATCGAGATGGAATTGCGGCAAAAAGGGGTAAATGACAATCTTGTCACTGCTGCCGTGCACGCACATGACATTGACTGGGCAGAGCTCTGTCGGGAGGCACTGGAAAAAAAGTTTAATCCGGCTGAATTAGGTGACCAGAAACTCAGGTTGAAGTGTTATCGGTTTCTTTCCCAGCGTGGCTTTGAAGGGGATCAGATTAAAGCCGCGATGGCTGTAAAATAAAAATAATAAAAATCTAATTTTAGAAATATCCATTAACTAACTGATTAATATAATAAATATATCTATGAAGCACTGGCATCTACTGATGAGCAAGCCCCGTGAAGATGAAAGGGCAGAGCAGCACCTGCTCAACCAGGGCTATGAATTATTTCGACCTATGCTCAGGCAAATGGCTATTCGCAAGGGTAAGCAAGTAGCCGTACTGGAGCCTTTGTTCCCCCGTTACCTGTTTATAAGACTGGATGATGTTCTGAGTAACTGGGCCACCATCCGCTCCACCAGAGGGGTAGCCGGACTGGTGCGATTCACCGAATTACCGGCCAAAGTACCGGATTCTCTCATTGAGTTTATTCGCAACCAGTGCACTGAAGACAATGTCATCGATACCACCCAGGAAAAGCCCTATGTCTATAATCAGGGTGATGAAATCGAAATCACCGAGGGCAGTTTTCGCGGCATCAAGGCTATCATAAAGGAGCAAATTGCCCAGGACCGGGTACTGCTCCTGTTAAACCTGCTAGGCAAAGAGCAGGAACTCGAAGTGTCATTAAATCAAGTTAAATCAACACATTAACACCCCATTTCAATCACTTTCGTAGCTTGTACACATCTTTTTTCCCCGCAGTGACACAAAGCTGATAATATACCGCTCAATAGCAAAACAACTTTTATTGTTCAATTCATGAACATCACTAAAAAAAGGTTGTTCATGCTGTGAACAATAGATATACTACTTGCGTTCACTCGGTGAACATAGCTTCTTAAAGTAGTAAAAATCTCTCCTTGACTATGCTGCCGCCCTATAACAGTAGGGCGGTAGCGTGCTTTTAAAGACAATTATATGCCTGTACT
>JAUHWU010000136.1 GCA_030427065.1 Gammaproteobacteria bacterium
GGGGAAATAATGCCTGGACAGGAAATCCAGCGGATGTAAGCGACCTAGGGGATGCAGAAGATGTAATTTCAGATAAAACCCGCCGTACAGCTGAAACAACTAAAAAAGACCCATAAATCTTAAAAAGCTGCCCCCTCTGGTTCCAGTTCACCCTCATGTATTGAAAAATCAAAGAGTTCATCGCCCGAGAAGCTGGCCTCTGAAGGCATATTTCTTTGCATCAGGCACAAATGCGCCATCAGCTCTTCCAGATTCGTTTCCTGGTTGATTTCTAAAGTTACCTTCACTGCAGGTGTGTGATTGTTCATAACCTTTTAACTCCTTTAAATCCTTTTACAGGGCCACTTAAACCAAATGTTTTAAATTGGCCTTTTTATAAGCAAGGATTTACCTCTATATTCTGTTAATTCCGGAAGAAATTCTCGCTTTGCCCGAAAATCACAAAGATTTGGCTTTAAGTCTTCCAGAAAAATGCTATCTAGCTAATTTAGCTGGAATTTCCTTAGTATCATTCCAGCTTAAATTGCGCTGAAATCATTCAATATTCGACGGGATCGCATTTTTATAGAATCTAGAGATATCAGTACACTTAAAAGTGGTCAAATTAATATTCTCAAAAATGAGAATTTCTTTTTTGCAAGCGGGAAAAAGGCTAATATAAAGGTCGTTTCAAAAATGAAACAAAATCTTTTTAATTATTTTTCAATAAGTTAAGTGTACAAACTCAGGATGGGAGACTTTGAATGGTAATAAATGGAAATACGGAAATCACTAGCCTTGGCATTTATTTACCAGAACAAAAAGTTAGCTCAATTAGCTTAATGGAAGAAATACAATCCGAATCTAGGTTTGGAATTCCTCATAACTGGGTTGATCGGCGAGTAGGTATTTCAGAAAGGAGAATGGCCATATCAGGCACTATGCCTTCTGAATTAGCAATTAAGGCATCATATATTGCCCTTGAGAGAGCTAATCTAGCTCCCGATAATCTAGATATGATCATATACTGTGGAATCGAAAAAGATTATATAGAGCCAAGCACAGCACATGTAATCCAAAGAGCATTAGAATCCAATGCAGTATGCATGGATGTAATGAACGCATGCCAAGGTATGATTAATGGGATTATTACTGCAAATGCCTTTATAACCTCTGGTCAGGCAGAAACAGTATTAATTTGTTCATCTGCATTAACTAGTGAAGTGATGCGCGAATTTATTCGAAAAATTAAAAATAATTCTGACGACTATCTAAGAGATAGACTGGGAATTCTTACTTGTGGCGATGCTGGAAGCGCAGTAATTCTGTCAAAAAAACAACAACATAGTCAAAGTGGATTGCAAAAACTTCTTTTAGATTCTAAAGGTGAATATGCTGAGTACTGCTACTACAGGTATGTACAGGGCGAAATCGAAGGACAAATGTTGATGAAGGGGATGACAGATGTAATTAATAACATTCATTTGAAAATGATATCAAATACATATCATTACTTAGATTGGACTCCAAAGGATGTAGATTATCTTGTTTGTCATCAAGTCGGGAAAAAATCCCAAATCGATTTATGTAATATTTCTGAAGTACCAATTGAAAGGGCTCCGAGCATCTATGAAAAACTGGGCAACATCACAACCTGTTCAATTCCGGTAACTTTGGAATACATAAACCCGAAAAAAGGTGATAAGATTTTACTAATGGGTGGAGGTAGTGGCTTGTCTAGCTTTCAAGGTGGATTAGTCTGGTAGACAAAAAGGATCGCCTTTTACCGTTGATATGTAAGTACTTAATGATAACAGGGAACATAAGGAAATTTTAAATGTTACAGGGTATAGAAAATACTGGATTAGCAATTCCTGCATTAACAGCAATAACTGCACAAATTTGGCTGATAGCAAGATCAGACCAAAGAAAGCTTGTAAAAAATAACTTTCCTATTTTTATTTTTTTTACTGGAGTTCTTGGAATAAGCCTTATTGAATTTTTTACTTATTCAAGTCTAATTTCACCATCCGTATTATCAATGAAATTATTCTACGTTTTTTGTAGTATAGCATTGGCTGGGCTTTTGTCGCTTGCAATGAAGCACTCAGGTATAAAAAAATTAAATAACATTTATTCAAAATATATAAATGTAATATTGTGCGTGAGCTTTTCATCTCTAATGATTTTTTCAAGCACTATGGTTCAAGGTATAGAGTCAATAGGATATTCTGTGACACGTATCCCAGGTGATTTATATTTTATTACTCAGTTCTATGCGCTATTTTTAATAGTAACCATCATCTTTTGCCTAATTAAAGGCGCCAAATCTCCAGAAAATAATTTTGACAAAAAACGATCTAAAGTATTACTTTTCTCAACCACCCCTTTCTTAATAATATTTATGCTACTTCTATTCATTATGGCGGTAGGAATAAAAGTAAACGCATCTTTAATTGTTCCACTTGCTACTACTTACATGTTATTGGTGCTAATTAATACAGAGAGAAAAGAAAATCTATTCGCCTTGCTCCTTAAGATCCCGTACACAAGTGAAAATAAATCATTTAAAAAAATCACTTCAAATATAGAATATTTTCTTTCTGAAACCGACCTTGGAAATACGGCTTCACTAAAATCTTTAACAAACACAATCGAACAACAAATTGTTTCAATAGCAGTTCAAATGTCTAATGGAAGCCAGATAAAAGCTGCATCATTATTAAAAGTTTCAGCTAGTAGTATTTGTCGGAAAAAGGGATAATAATCATATTCATGCATATAAAAAAAGCCCCGCAAATGCGGGGCTTTTTTTTACTGGATTAATACCAGAGAAATGGGGTGGCCGATGGGGCTCGAACCCACGACAACCTGAGTCACAGTCAGGGGCTCTACCAGCTGAGCTACGGCCACCATTAATCTTTTGTCTGAAGCCTTACCAGTTTACTGATTTAGCCCCAGATTGCCACTTGGTATCAGTTTTTAACTAAAAATGGCACGCCCGGCAGGACTCGAACCTGCTACCCTCGGCTTAGAAGGCCGATGCTCTATCCAAATGAGCTACGGGCGCTCTCATCTGGGACTACACATTACTTAAAATGCCCAGTACAGGCAAAAAAATGGTCGGGGTAGAGAGATTCGAACTCCCGACATCCTGCTCCCAAAGCAGGCGCGCTACCAGACTGCGCTATACCCCGAATTCTCGCTCCGTGCGAAAAGGCGGCATGATACTCATGCTTGCTGACTGCGTCAATAAAATACGCGATTAATGACGTGCCTAGTCCCTATCTATCCGCCAGCTGGATTTACCGTCCTTGTCTTCCACAATAACATTAAGCGCTGTTAATTCATCCCTTATTTTATCCGCCACGGCCCAGTCTTTTTCTGCCCTGGCCTTATTCCGGCGTTCTATCAGCCCATCTATATAATCTGAATCAACATCCTGACTGCCTTCACGCAGAAACTCCTGTGGTAATTGCTGTAGCACCCCCAAAATAGTGCCCAGCCTCACCAGCAATGCCGCTAATGGGAGTGCCTCGACGTCTTCAGTCTGCTTCAGCCGATTAATGTCTCTGGCCAGCTCATAGAGCACGCTGATTGCTTCAGGGCTGTTAAAATCATCTTCCATTGCTGCCATAAAGCGGGATTCGTATTCGCTGCCCTCCTTCGGCTTCGTTGCCTGGTAATCCAGGCCTTTAAGCGCGTTGTAAAGCCGCTCAAGGGCACTGTAAGACTGCTTGAGGTTTTCCCTGGAATAATTGATGGCGCTTCTGTAATGGCTGGATACGAGGAAGAATCTGATCACTTCCGCCGGATACTCCGCCAGGACATCCCTGATGGTAAAAAAGTTATTCAGGGACTTGGACATCTTTTCATTATCGATTCTCAGGGAGCCGTTATGAATCCAGACACGGGCAAATTCTTCACCTGTCGCTCCTTCAGACTGGGCAATTTCGTTTTCATGATGGGGAAATATCAGATCACTGCCGCCACCATGGATATCAAAGGTATTACCCAGACACTTGGTAGACATAGCAGAGCACTCAATATGCCAGCCCGGACGCCCAAAACCCCAGGGAGAATCCCAGCCGGGCTCGCCTGGTTTGGCAGCTTTCCACAGCACGAAATCCCTGGGATCTTTTTTGGCATCCTCCACTTCAATTCTTGCGCCCGCCATTAATTCATCAAGGTTGCGGTGACTAAGCTTGCTATAGTCAGGAAACTCCCTGACAGAGTAATACACATCGCCGTTGTCCGCGGCGTAGGCAATGCCTTTGCCAATCAGGGTCTCGACCATCTGGATAATTTCAGCCATATGACCGGTCGCTCGCGGTTCAATATCAGGCGGTAGAATGTTCAACGCCTGTTCATCTTCATGCATGATATTGATGAATTTTGCGGTCAGCTCGTCAAAGGCTATCCCCAGTTCATTGGCGCGGTTGATAATCTTGTCATCAATATCAGTGATATTGCGCACGTAAGTCACCTCAAAGCCACTGGCGCGCAGGAATCTGACTATCACATCAAACACTACCAGCATACGGCCATGCCCCAGATGGCAATAATCATAGGTTGTGATGCCACAGACATACATCCTTACCTTACCGGCTTCAATGGGGGTAAATTTTTCTTTTTGCTGAGTCAGGGTGTTGTAAATTTGTAACACGGTTTCTTTCTGCTCTGGTTTCAGTATTGAATCCAATACTGTTTGCCATTTTCTGGTAATTATTTTTTTTAGCTGATTAGCTGTTCAGTTGTTTTGCTTGGCCCAGGTATCCCGCAAGCCAACGGTGAGATTAAACACCGGACGTTGCGGCCCCGAATCAGATTTATCAACACAGAAGTAACCTTCCCTTTCAAACTGGAAACGTTCTTCTGCAACAGCATCTATAAGACTGGGCTCTGCCTTGCAGCCGCTTAACACCTGTAGAGATTGGGGATTTATAAAGTCGCGATAATCACCATCGGCACTGTCCGGTGCTTCATGGCTGAAAAGCCGGTCATAAAGCCTTACCTCTACATCAATGGATTCGTCCGCAGGCACCCAGTGGATAACGCCCTTGACCTTGCGTCCTTCCGGTTTGGCACCGAGAGTAGCCGCATCATAGGTACATCTGAGTTCCTGGATATTGCCGGCAGCATCCTTGATCACTTCTTCACACTTGATCACATAGCAACCACGTAATCTCACTTCTCCGCCTGCAATCAAGCGCTTGAACCCCGGAGGGGGTACTTCTTCAAAATCTGCATGATCGATATAAACTGTTCTGGTAAAGGGAATTTTGCGCTCTCCCATGGTTTCATCCTTGGGATGTCTGGGTAGAGTCATTTCCTCTTTGTGCCCTTCCGGGAGATTCTCAATAACGACTTTGAGCGGACGTAATACACACATCGCACGCGGTGAGGATTTATCAAGATCATCGCGCAGGCTATGTTCCAGCATGCCAACATCAACCACACTATTTGATTTTGTCACCCCAACCATCTCGCAGAAGTGTCGAATCGAAGCCGGGGTATAACCACGGCGACGCATGCCATCCAGCGTTGGCATCCTGGGGTCATCCCAGCCGGTGACAAGCTTCTCATCCACCAGTTGCTTGAGTTTACGTTTACTCATCACGGTGTAATTGATATTCAGCCTGGCAAACTCTATTTGCTGGGGGTGTGAAATTCCGTCAAGGTGATCCAGAACCCAGTCATAAAGAGGCCGATGGTCTTCAAATTCCAGCGTGCAAAGTGAATGTGTAATATTTTCCAGGGCATCGGAAATACAATGGGTATAGTCATACATGGGGTAAATGCACCATTTGTCACCGGTCTGGTGATGATGCAAACGACGAATTCGATAGATCACGGGGTCCCGCATGTTCATATTAGGTGAGGCCATATCTATCTTTGCGCGCAAGGTATAGGCACCATCATCAAACTCGCCTGCTTTCATGCGTGCAAATAAGTCCAGATTGTCATCAACCGAACGCTCACGATCCGGGCTGTTCTTGCCTGGCTGCGTTAGTGTGCCACGATATTCCCGGGCCTGCTCCTGACTTAAACTGCAGACATAGGCCTTGTCTTTTTTTATCAGTTCTACCGCAAAGTCATAAAGCTGATCAAAATAATTGGAGGCATAATATTCGCGATCTTCCCAATCGAACCCCAGCCAGCGTATGCTTTCCTTAATTGAATCAACATATTCCATGTCTTCTTTTTCAGGATTGGTATCATCAAAGCGCAGGTTGCAAAGACCGGAGAAATCCCTGGCAGTGCCGAAATTGATGCAGATCGACTTGGCATGTCCAATATGAAGGTAACCATTGGGTTCCGGTGGAAAACGGGTATGGATACGGCCGTCATTTTTTTGGTTTTTCAGGTCTTCCCGAATAATCTGCTGGATAAAATTTGATGGTGTTGCAGTTGCAGAAGAGTTTGCAGGTGTACTTGTAGAGTTATTCATTCCGGGTTCGACTTTCTAATAAGGCATAAAGGTCTTATTATAGCCCGTCTCATTTTTACTAACTACACTGGATTTCCTATAAAAACTGGTAATTCAGGATCAACTATACAAACGAAGGAAACACAATGATTGTTCTTCATACCTCCGCTGGAGATATCTCCCTGGAACTGGACCACGAAAAAGCCCCGGTAAGCGCTAAAAACTTTCTAAATCACGCCCGTTCCGGTCATTATGACGGCACCATTTTTCATCGGGTTATAGATAATTTCATGGTTCAGGGAGGCGGTTTCGAACCTGGCATGCGCCAGAAAGAAGCAGGCAAACCTATACAGAATGAAGCCGATAATGGCCTGACCAATGATACCGGAACCATTGCCATGGCAAGAACCATGGATCCACATTCCGCCACAGCGCAATTCTTCATTAATGTCGCTGACAACACCTTTCTCAATCATACCGCCAAAACCCCTCAGGGCTGGGGATATGCTGTATTTGGCAAAGTCGCAGAAGGCATGGATATTGTGAACAACATAAAAGGCTGTGACACCGGTTCCATGATGGGCCACCAGGATGTGCCAAAAGAAGACATAGTAATCAACTCGGTAACCATTACTGATGAAGAAGTCTGATTGCATTTATTGCATATCAGACCTTCACCTCTCTTCAGAAAGGCCTGATGTCTTTGAAGCTTTCAGGTCTTTTCTGAAAAACAGTGCTATCTCTGCCAGTCAGTTATACATTCTCGGCGATTTTTTTAATCTCTGGATTGGCGATGATGATCCCGACAGCTTTCCACCACTGGTTAGCCATGAGCTTTCGTTATTGGGGGAATCAGGGACAGAGATCTTTATAATGCATGGCAATCGTGATTTCCTGCTTGGTCAGCAATTTTGCAATGCAAGTCAGGCAACTTTAATTACTGAGCCTTATGTTCTGAATTGTTTTCAACAAGAGTATTTGTTGATGCATGGTGACTCTCTTTGCACCCGTGACGAAGACTATATGAGCTTTCGTAATATGGTGAGGGACCCGGCCTGGCAACAGGAGTTTCTCTCAAAGGCAGTAACACAAAGGCAGGCCTTTGCAGCGCAGGCAAGACAGCAAAGCAAAGACCTCAGCAGTAACAAGGCTGATGACATCATGGATGTTACACCCGCTGAAGTAATTAAGGTGTTGACTGAAAACCGGCAGACTATTCTGGTTCATGGCCATACCCACCGCCCCGCAATCCATGAACTGGATCTGCATGGGGGCGCAGGAAAACGTATAGTGCTGGGAGACTGGGACAAGAGCGGCTGGTCTCTTGAGATCACCTCGGCCGGCTTCACCCTGAAAGAGTTTGCTATCTGAACATACCCTCTAATTACTCAGGCAACTGGGTTCCGCGAAAAAATAGTGGCGTGCCATCAGCAAATGCAATATCACGAC